>JAJUFY010000416.1 GCA_029263635.1 Ectothiorhodospiraceae bacterium
CGCGCTCGGCCTCCAGCGCGGCGGCCGTCTCGCGCGCCTTCTCGCGGCTGGCCTGCAGCCGCTCGCGGCGCGCCTCGACCTCTTCCTGGGCCAGACCGAACTCGGCCAGCCGCTCCTTCAATTCATCTCGTCTGGCGGTCAGCTCGGCCAGGTCGGGCAGTTCCTGCTGCTGCTGGCGGCGGCGCTGGGCATCGGCTTCGAGCCGCGCCAACCGGCTCTCGAGTTCGCGCAAACGGTCCTGGCTGCGTTCCGCGTCGCGGCTGGCTTCGCGCCAGCCTTCGCTGAACGTCTCGAAGGCTCGCTCGGCCTCCTCGGCGCCGGGCTCGGCCTCTTCCAGCATCGCCTCCAGCTCGGCCAGCCGCTCGGCGAGCTCCTCCTGCTCCGGCACCAGGGTCTCGAGGCGCTCGTCGAGCCGCACCAGCCGTTCGCGGTCGTGTTCGCCCAGGCGGTCCAGCTCGGCCAGCTCCTGGCGGGCACTCTCGAGGTCGCGGGCAAGCTGGCCTTCGCGGCTGCGCGCATGCTCCAGGTTCTGTTCCAGCCGGGCGATGGCACCGCTGGTCTCGAAGAAACGCGCCTGCCGCGCCTCCAGGGTCTCGGCCAGCTGATCGTGGTCGGCACGCGCCTCCTCGAGGCGGGTCTCGCACTGGCGCAAACCGAGAATCTCGCGCTCGACCGCGGTTTCCAGGTCGCGCACGCGATGCTCTTCCTCGCGCTGGCGGGCACGCAGCGCACGGCCGCGCAGCAGCGCCAGCTCGCCCTTGAGCCGATGCTCTTCCTCCTTGAGGGTCTGGTAGCGACGTGCGGCCTCGGCCTGGCGACGCAGGCGCTCGAGCTGCTTGTCGAGCTCCTCGCGGATGTCCTCCAGGCGCTCCAGGTTCTCGCGGGTCCGCCGCATGCGAGTCTCGGTTTCGCGGCGGCGCTCCTTGTACTTGGAGATACCGGCGGCCTCTTCGAGGGTGGCGCGCAGCTCTTCGGGACGCGCCTCGATCAGGCGCGAGATCATGCCCTGGCCGATGATGGCGTAGGAGCGCGGGCCGAGACCGGTGCCGAGGAAGAGGTCGGCGATGTCGCGGCGGCGACACTTCTGGCCGTTGAAGAAGTAGCTCGACTGGCCGTCGCGGGTGACCAGGCGCTTGACCGCGATCTCAGCGTACTGGGCGTAGATTCCCCCCATGGTGCCGTCGCTATTGTCGAAGCGCAGTTCGATGGAGGCCTGCCCCACCGGCTTGCGCGCGGTGGAGCCGTTGAAGATGACGTCGGTCATCGACTCGCCGCGCAGGGTCTTGGCCGAGGATTCGCCCATGACCCAGCGTACGGCGTCGATGATGTTCGACTTGCCGCAGCCGTTGGGGCCGACGATCGCGGTCATGTTGCCATCGAAGGGCACCGTGACCGGATCGACGAAGGATTTGAAACCGCTCAGGCGGATCGAGGTAAGTCGCATCCCGCTATTCTATGACACGGTCGATCACGACCTCCACGGGATCTCCTTCAACGTCGCCCACCGTCACGCCCTCCAGGTCGCCGAACATGTCGCCGGTCTCGGGGGTGGCGCCGCCGCTCTTGGTCACGCGGACGATCAGGCGCACCTCGCTGGCCTGGGACAGGCTCGCCGCATCGGACATGGCGTGGCGGTCGTCGAGCACCAGGGTGGCCGGCAAGTCGCCGAGGGTCACGCGGGCCACCGCCAGCGGCGGCAGCTCGCCCTCCATGTCGCGGGCGACGATGAACACACGGGTATCGTCGTCGAGCAGCCCCTGGAGTTCCTCGGCCAGGCGGACGCTGACATGAACGCCGGGCCCCTGGGGCAGCGCTTCCTGCTCGTTGGGTGCCACCCCGAGGCGCTGCTGTGCCACCTGGATGCCTTCGCGCAGGGCCCGCGAGGAGCCGGACTCGGGCATGCC
>JAJUFY010000049.1 GCA_029263635.1 Ectothiorhodospiraceae bacterium
ATCGAATGTGCCCCTTTTTGTTTGCGCGGCGCGCGTGGCCGGAATCCGATGAGCGGGGGCGTCAGAGCGGGCCACGTTCCCATGGCCCGGTGATCGCGAAGGTGATGCCGGGGGTCTGGACATTGACAAAGAGAATCTCGCCGGCGGGATCGAAACAGGCGCCGCAGAACTCCCGGCTCCGGTAGTCACCAGCCTGTACGCGCTTGCCGGCCCGGCGCAGGTCGCGATCGAACAGCAGCAGATTGTTCTTGGCGAAGACATAGGACTCGCCGCTCGGCAGCAGGCCCATCAGCCGGTTGCCGGGGCCGAACTGATCGCTGATGCCGCCGCCGTCTTCGCACAGGAGTATGCCGCCGCGTGGGCTGACGGTGATGTTGTCGGGGTGGTTGCCCTGGGCCGGGGCAGCCCGGGCGAAGATAGCCTGCATCCGCATGCTGGCGAGGTCCAGCATCCACACGCTGCCCGCACCGTGTCCCGGGCGACCGCTGCGGTCGGTGCCGGCGCTGGTATCAACGATGTAGAGCCGGCCATCGGCATACCAGATGCCTTCGCCACGGGACATGCGCAAGGCGCCCGCCGCGCGAGCCTGCAGGTACGGTCCGCTGGCAGTGCCGGTGACATATGTGTCGTTGTAGGAGCCGGGATCGGCGTCCGGGTCGGGGATATCGATCCACTCGAGCTCTACCTCGTCGCCCAGAGCCGGGTTCAGCAGGTCAGCCTTGTCCACTCCCGCGACCTTCGCCGCCTGCAGCTGTCCGCCGAGCGCGAGCAAGCCCTGCCTGCCGCTCGCGTCCAGCGGTACGTACCGGTACAGCCCGGCCCTGTTGTGGGAGTCTTCTGTCAGGTAGACGATGCCGGTCTGCGGATCGACGGCAGCCGCTTCGTGCTTGAAGCGGCCCATGCCGATGATGGGGGCGCCGGTGGTATCTGCGGGCTCGGCGGTCACCTCGAAGACGTAGCCGTGCCGGCGGCCGCCGTGCGGGGTGAGGTCGGTGATGGTCTCCTCGCAGCTCAGCCAGCTTCCCCAGGGCGTCGGACCGCCGGCGCAGTTGATGAGCGTGCCGCCGAGGCTGGGGCTGGTGCGCACCGGGCGTCGTGGATCGAGCGGGACGAACAGGTTGGTGGTGCCTCCACCAGGCTGGCCGTACTCGCGGCGCCTATCGACGAGTACGCTGTCGTACTGGGCCGGAGCCTGGATGAGCCGGCCGATGCCGTTCTCGTGGTTGCGTACCAGTATTAGCTCGGGACCGTCAGGACCATCCTGCATGCCAAGTACCGCCATGCCGTCATGCCTGGGCGGTACCGGGTTGCCGTCCTGCATCGGATCGCCGGTCCAGGACAGCGTGCGGTAGCTGAAGCCGGGCGGCAGCTGCAGCAGCGGCAGGCCGGTGCTGAGGTCATGAGTCGGCTGCAGGTAGCCATAGGGTCCGGTTGTGGTGGTTACCTGTGACCGCCCGCTGCAGGCCTGCAGAGCCGAAACGAACGGCGCAGCCGCGATAGCGGCCAGTCCGCCTTTGAGCAGCTCGCGGCGGTAAGGGTCGAGCCCGCGGTGGTGCATGGGAGGGCCTCCGCTGTTTTTCTCACCCGCGGAAGCGCGGGCTTTCCTCCCTAAAGTGGGGTCAGCGGCGCGCGGATATCGACGATGGTGAAGCGGGCTTCGCCGTATTGCGGGGTGCCGTCGAACCAGCCCATGGTGTCGATCCACAGCCGGTTGCCGAGCCGGCCGGGCCGGCAGTAGCGGCGCGGCGTGTGGCCGTGGATGGTCCAGGCAACGCCGGCTAGCCGGTGGTCGGCGTACTCGCCCGGTGCGTCGAGGTCGTCCGCCCGCCGGGCGAGGTCGCGGTTGCTGACCGCCTGCGAGCGTACCTGCTCGTCGTCCAGCCGGCGCAGGAAGGCCTGCCAGCTGGCGAACGCTTCCGGCACCTCGGCATGCACGATGCCGACCGGACCGGCCGCCGTGTCGATCTCCAGCGCCCAGGGCAGGGCGGCCAGGCGTTCCCGCAGCCGCGCTTGCGCATCCGAGGACAGCCGTTCCAGCCAGCCGTGGTGGTCGTGCCAGAGCTCGAACTTGGCGCCCAGCAGCCCCCAGCGGTGCAGCAGCGAGGCGTCGTGGTTGCCCATCACGGCGAAGAACCAGTCGTAGCCCAGCCAGTCGGCGGCGCGCTCGCTCTCCGGGCCGCGGTCGACCAGATCGCCGACGCAGATCAGCCGGTCCCGGGTCGGCCGGAAGCCGATGCGCTCAAGTTCGCGTTCGACCCGGCTGAAGTGGCCGTGGATGTCGCCGATGACGAAGTCGCGGCCCAGGTGGTTGCGCGGAAGCCGCAGGAATGGTGGCTGGTGAGACATGCGGTGCCGAACGGGATCGTTAGAAGATGCCGGCTTCGAGCCCGGCCGCCATGTACGTGCCGAGCTCCTCGCACTGGCCGAGAAAGCTTTCCTGGAACTCGCCACGGCAGACCAGCGGCGGCTGCACCGCCCGCCAGCGCAGCCCGGTGACGATGGTCTCGACCGCACGGCGGGTACCGGTGCCGTCATGGCCGGCGCGGATGTAGAGCGCGTAGGGCAGGCCCTGGGTTTTCTCCAGGCAGGGATAGTAGATGCGGTCGAAGAAATCCTTCAGCGCCCCGCTCATGTAGCCGAGGTTCTCGGTGGTGCCGAGGATGACGGCGTCGGCCGCCAGCACGTCCTCGGCGCCGGCCTGCAGCGGCGGCAGGTGGCGCACGGCGACGCCGGCAACGTCCGGATTGCGGGCGCCCGCCAGGACCGCGTCGACCAGCCGCTGGGTATTGGGCGAAGGCGCGTGCGCGACGACGAGGAGCTGCTTGCTGTCCATGGCGGGGATGATGGGACGACCGGGCTCCGCGCACAAGCACCGGCGATTGCGGCCCGGAGCGGCGCCCGCCAGAATAGCGCCGATTCTGCAACCGAGGCCTGCCATGAACATTGCCAAAGACCGCGTCGTGCAACTGCACTACACCCTGAAGGACGAGTCCGGCCGCGAGATCGAATCTTCCCGCGGCGGCTCGCCGATGGCCTATCTCCACGGCCACAGCAACATCATTCCCGGGCTGGAAGAGGCGCTGGAGGGCAAGGCGGCCGGCGACCAGGTCAGCGTGACGGTGCCGCCGGAGAAAGGCTACGGCATGCCGCGGCCGGGGCTGACGCAGCGGGTGCCGGTCAAGCATCTGCAGGGCGCGAAAACCTGGCGGCCGGGCATGGTGGCGGTGGTGCAGACCGAGCAGGGACCGCGACAGGTGCAGGTGGTCAAGGTCGGCCGCTTCATGGCCGATGTCGATTTCAACCATCCGATGGCCGGCAAGACCCTGAGCTTCGACGTCGAAATCGTGTCCGTGCGGGAGGCGGATCCGGAGGAAGTGGCGCACGGCCACGTGCACGGCGACGGCGGCCACCAGCACTGAGTCCAGTACTGGCCGGGGAGTGGGGCGTCAGCTCCGCACCCCGGGAGCCGGCATTGCGGCATCCGCCGTCTGTTTGCCGAACCCGCGGACCAGCCAGCACAGATAGACGCCGATCGCCATCACCGTGCAGGCGAAGACGAACATGGGCCGGAAGGCGCCGGTCCAGTCGATGATGCGGCCGGCGATGGCCGGGCCCAGGAACTGCCCGAGCGCGAAGTACATGGTCACGTAGCTGACCGCCAGCGGCGCTTCGCGCGGCTCGACCTGCTCGGTGGCGGCCGCCAGCACCGACGTGAACAGGCCGGCCACGGTGCAGCCCAGGATCATGTAGTGCAGGGTGAAGCCGGGCAGGGTGGGCCAGACCAGGGGAATCACGGAACCGGTCAAGGTCAGCGACATCGACAGCACCAGGGCATAGCCGCGGCCGATGCGGTCCGACAGCCAGCCCCAGCTCGGGCTGGCGAAGATCGACAGAACGCCCATCATGGCCGCCAGCCGCCCTGCGGTCACGGGCGTAAGGCCGCTGTCGATGGAATAGCTGTACATGAAGATCGACTGGACGATGTAGCTCAGGCCGATCGCGGCATACACCAGGCCGACGATGACCAGCCGGCGGTTGCGGAAGACGGCGGCCCGGTTCACCGGCCGCGGCGGCTGGCCGGCGCCGGCGGTGGGGATCGGCGGGTTGCGCAGGAAGGCCAGCACCAGCAGTGCCGTCAGGATGCCCAGTGCCGCGAACAGGCCCCAGGCGATGCGCCAGCCGCTGCTGCCGATGGTGGTCGTCAGGTACGGCACTAGTGAGCCCGCACTCAGCATGCCGATGCCGACCCCGCTGCTGAGCAGGCCGATGACGGCGCCGCGCCGCTCCGGGAACCAGGTGGCCAGCACCGACACCAGCGGGGTGTAGCCGAACGCGGTGCCGAAGCCGAGCAGCGCCATCAGCGCCAGGATCAGGTAGTAGTTGGACGCCAGGCTCAGGCCGATGAAGCCGGTGACGGCGAGCAGCACGCCGACCAGCACTGCCTGTCGGCCGCCGAAGCGGGCGGCGAAGCTGCCGGCAACCATCACCAGGCACAGGTAGCCGAGCGCGGTCACCGTTCCGAGCGTGCCGGCCTGCTCGTAGCTGAGGCCCAGCCCGGCGCGCATGGGCGGCAGGATGAGGCCATAGGCCAGCCGCCCGAACACCAGTACCACCACTACCACCAGGATGCCGGTGCCGATCATCAGCCAGGCCGGCGGCCGCTTGTTGCTAGTCATCTTGGCTGGCTCGCTGCGGTCGCCTAGACCTTCATGCCCGGCATGTTCAGCGACGCGGTGTTGCCGCCGTCCACCGGCAGCGCCTGGCCGGTGATGTAGCTGGCGTCGTCGCTGGCCAGGAAGGCGATCGCGGCGGCGACTTCTTCCGGCCGGCCGTAGCGGCGCAGCTCGCAGCGGGAGCCGAGCTTGTGCTCCTTGGCGTTAGCGCGGGCGTAGTCGAACACCGGCTTGGTCATGCCGGTCTCGATCAGTCCGGGGCAGACGGCGTTGACGCGGATGTTCCACTGGCCGAGGTCGCAGGCCGAGGTCATGGTGAAGTTGATCAGGCCGGCCTTGGAAGCGCTGTAGGCGTTGCCGCCGGCGCCGGAGCGGATGCCGGCCACCGAGGCGGTGTTGACGATGGCGCCGCCGTTCTGCTTCTGCATCTGCCGGGCCGCGTACTTGGTGAAGTACATCGGCCCGTACAGGTTTACCGCCATCACCTGCTGCCAGATCTCGCCGTCCTGCTCGGTCGCGATGGCATAGCTGGTCGGGCCGCCGGTAATGCCCGCGTTGTTGCAGAGCACGTCGAGGCGGCCGAAATGGGCGACGACGTCGGCGACGCAGGCTGCCACGACCGCCTCGTCGGAGACGTCCATGGCGCGCTGCCAGGCCTCGGTGCCGGCCGGCAGCAGCGCCACCGTCTCGGCCAGGCCCTCCTCATTGCGATCGACCAGCGCCAGTTTCGCTCCTTCGGCGGCGAGACGCAGGGCGGTGGCGCGGCCGATACCGCTGCCGGCGCCGGTGACGAGAGCTACCCGGTCGGTGAATCGCATGCATATTTCTCCTTAACGGCACCGCGGCGCGGGCGGGCCTGACCCATGCTCGGAATGTGGCACGGCAGCCGCCCTAGGGTCAACGCGCAGATGCCTTGGTCGCGGACGGCCGAAGCCCGAACTATGTTGATTGGAGCGGCTGCTGTCGCTGCTGCTTGGCTGCCGATGCAGCACTCCGGCAGGTCGATGAAGACAGGGAGGCAGGAGGAGAATAAATGGCTAAGAATTTTTTTGCCTTATTTAAGTCTGGCTTAGTCTCGCTGCTGGCGCTGGCCGTCTTGCTGCCGCAGGCCCAGGCCCAGCAACCGATCCGGCTCGGCGGCATCTTCATCATGTCGGGGGCGGCGTCCGTCTATGGCAAGTTCGCCCAGCAGGGCATCCAGCTCGCGGTCGACGAGATCAACGCCGCGGGCGGCGTGCTGGGCCGCAAGCTCGAGTTCCGTATCGAGGACAGCCAGGGCAAGGCCGACGTCGCCATCCAGGCCGCGCGCAAGCTGGTGTTCCAGGACCGGGTCGACGCCCTGCTGGGACTGGACAGCTCCGGCGTGGCCACCGGGCTGGTGCCGGTGATGCCGGAACTGCGCCGGCCGCTGATCATCACCCACGCCGCCACGCCCGATGCCACCGGCAAGCTCTGCAACCGCTACACCTTCCGCATCAGCGTCAACGTCAATCAGAACATGATGGCCGCCGCCCACGTCGCCGCCGATTCCGGCGCCAAACGCTGGACCACCATCGGCCCCGACTACGCCTTCGGCCATCAGTCCTGGGAGTACTTCAGCAAATACCTCAAGGAACTGAAGCCCGATGTCGAGCTGATGAAGGAAACCGCCTTCCCCCGCTTCGGCAACGAGGACTTCACGCCCTTCATCAACAGCGTCATGGCTGCCGAGCCGGATGGCGTGCTGATCTCGGTCTGGGGCGGCGATCTGGTGAACTTCGTGCGCCAGGCGCGCAACCTCGGCTTCTTCGATCGCGACATGCAGGTCCTGATGACGGTGGGCGCTGCCACCGAGGTGCTGTCGGCCCTCGGCGAGGACATGCCGGAGGGCGTCTGGCTCGGCACCCGCTACTGGTTCGATGCCCACGACAACCCCGTCAACCAGGCTTTCGTCAAGGCCTACATGAAGCGCTACAAGACGCCGCCGAGCTATAACGCCGAAGGCGCCTATGCCGCGGTGTATGCCTACAAAGCGGCCATGGAGAAGGCCGGCAGCGCCGATCCGGAGAAGGTCACCGAGGCGCTCTCCGATCTCGGCTTCCAGGCGCCCAACGGCGAGATCAGCTTCCGTGCCGGCGATCACCAGGCCGTGGTGGGGCCGACCTGGGGCAGGGCCGCGGCCATGAACAGCGACTACGGCATCCGCATGCTGGACCCGGTACGCAGCTTCAAGGGCGAGGACGTCACCCCCAGCGTCGAGGAGACCGGCTGCAGGCTGTAGCTCACGGCAGCGGATGAGCCGGCGGCCGCGCACAGCGCGGCCGCACCAGATGGGAGCCGTTCATGCCAAGCATTATCGCCGCGCTGCTGAACAGCCTGGACATCGCGATGCTGCTGTTCGTCATCGCCGTCGGGCTCAACATCATCTTCGGCGTGCTCAACATCATCAATTTCGCCCACGGCGGGCTGTACATGCTGGGCGCGTATTTCACCTATACGCTGGTCGGCCGGCTGGGGCTGCCGTTCTGGCCGGCGCTGCTGCTGGCGCCGCTGGCGGTGGCAGCCATCGCCGCCGTGCTGGAGCGGCTGGTGCTGTACCGGGTTTACGGCCGGCACGTCACCGACAGTCTGCTGCTGACCTTTGCGCTGCTGCTGATCATCGACGAGGGCGTGCGCATGATCTGGGGCTCGGGCATCCATGTGGTGCGGCCGCCGGAGCTGTTGCAGGGCAGGGTGAACTTCGCCGGCGTCAGCTATCCGCTCTACAGCGCCTTCGTCATCACCAGCGGCGTGGTGCTGCTGGCGGCGCTGTGGGCGCTGTTCAACCGCACCCGGATCGGGCGCGTCGTGCGGGCAGCGGCCATCGACCGCGACATGGCGCAGACCATCGGCATCAACGTGCCGGCGGTGGTGACCGGGGTGTTCGCCTTCGGCGCCTGGATCGCCGCGATCGGCGGTGTGGTGGCCGCGCCGATGCGGGCCATCGATCCGGGCATGGGCGACAAGATCATCATCGAGTCGTTCATCGTGGTGGTGATCGGCGGCCTGGGCAGCTTCCCGGGCGCGCTGCTCGGCGCGCTGGTGCTGGGGCTGATCCACGGCTTCGGCGGTCGCTACCTGCCGCAGATCAACCTGGTGCTGCCGTACATCGGCATGGCGCTGGTGTTGCTGTGGCGGCCGCACGGCCTGTTGGGCAGGAGGGCTGCCGCATGAACCGCAACGCGTCTGCGCCATCCGCCTCGGTCGCCGCCGGCGCCGCTGCGCGCCCGTCCGGCTGGCGGCTGGCCGTGCCGCTGAGCCTGGTGCTGCTGCTGGCAGTGCTCGCCGCGCTGCCGAGCTTCGCGCCGTACTTCTACATCTTCGTCGTCACCGAGATCCTGATCATGGGGTTGTTCGCGGCGAGTTTTAATCTGATCTTCGGCTACACCGGCATGCTCTCCTTCGGCCATGCGGCGTTCTTCGGCATGGGGGCATACACCACCGCCATGCTGCTGCTGCACGTCGAGCTGCCGCTGGTCTGGGCGCTGCTGGCGTCGATGGCGACGGCGGCGCTGCTGGCGCTGGTGATCGGCTTTCTCAGCGTGCGCCTGAGCGAGGTCTACTTCGCCATGCTGACGCTGGCCTTCGGGATGATGGTCTACGCCGTCGCCCATCAGTGGCGCAGCCTGACCAACGGCAGCGACGGCATCACCGGCTTCCTGCTGCGCGATTTCGGCCTGGGGCTGGACCTGCAGCTGGCGGATCCGGCGGTGTACTACCGGGTGGTGCTGGCCGTGGTGGCGATCGCCGCGGCGGTGCTGTATCTGATCACCCGCTCGTCGTTCGGACTCATGCTCAGAGCCATCAGCGAGAATCCGGAGCGGGTGGCGTTCTGCGGGATCGACGTGCGCCGTCACCGGCTGGCGGCCTTCGTCATCGCCGGGTTGTTCGCGGGGCTGGCAGGCGCGCTGTTCGCGCCGTTCAACCGGGTCGCCAGCCCGGACATGCTGCACTGGAGCCAGTCCGCCGAGCCGGTGCTGATGACCATCCTCGGCGGGGCCGGTTATTTCCTCGGGCCGTTCTTCGGCGCGGCGATGTTCGTGCTGCTGGAAACCTGGATCACCAGCTATACCGAGCACTGGATGCTGTTTCTCGGCATCGCGCTGGCGCTGCTGGTGATGTTCTTCCGCCGCGGCGTGCTGGGCACGCTGCTCGACCGGATGCTGAGACGATGACCGAGCCTATCCTCTCCGTGACCGGACTGGGCAAGGCTTTCGGCGGCGTGCGCGCGGTGGACGGCGTATCGCTGGAGGTGATGCCGCGTGAGACGGTGGCGCTGATCGGACCCAACGGTGCCGGCAAGACCACCTTCTACAACATGATCTCCGGCCGCATGAAGCCGAGCAGCGGCCGCGTGCGCTTCCAGGGCCGCGACATCACCGGCCTGCCGCCGCATGCCATCAGCCGCCTGGGCGTGTCGCGCTCGTTCCAGATCAACAACGTCTTTACCGAGCTTACCGCCCGGGAGAATGTCGAAGTCGCGCTGACCGCGCTGCATGGCAGGGCATTCTCCCTGTTCCGCCCGGCCTCGCGCGACCGGCGGCTGCTGGCCGAGGCCGATGCGGTGCTGGAGCGGCTGGGGCTGCGGCCTTTGGCCGACACCCGCGCCGGCGTGCTGAGCTATGGCGACAAGCGGCTGCTGGAGATCGCCATCGTGCTGGCCACCCGGCCAAAGCTGGTGCTGCTCGACGAGCCGACCGCCGGCATGACGCCGGAAGAGACCCGCCACGTCACCCGGCTGATCCGCGGCCTGGCCGAAACCGGTGAATACACCTTCCTGATCACCGAGCACGACATGAACGTGGTGTTCGACCTGGCCGACCGGATCGTGGTCATGCACCGTGGCCGGCTGCTCGCGCAGGGCACGCCGGAGCAGATCCGCAGCGACCGCGCCGTGCGCGAGGCCTATCTGGGCGAGGAGGAGAGCGCCTGATGCTGCAGGTCGAGGACATCCACACCTACTACGACGAAAGCCACGCCCTGCAGGGCGTGAGCCTCGAGGTTCGGACTGGCGAGGTGGTCTGCCTGCTGGGCCGCAATGGCGCCGGCAAGAGCACGACGCTCAAGAGCATCATGGGGCTCACGCCGCCGCGGCGGGGGCGGATCCGCTTCGACGGCGAGGAGATCCAGGGCCGGCCGCCGCACTGGATCGCCCGTCGCGGCATTGCGCTGGTGCCGGAGGACCGGCGCATCTTCGCCGGGCTGACGGTGCGGGAGAATCTGGAAGTGGCCATGCCGCCGCGCCCGGTCGGCGAGCGGCGCTGGCCGATCGAGCGCATCTTCGACGAGTACCCGATGCTGGCCGAGCTGCGCGACCAGGATGGCGGCACCCTCTCCGGCGGCCAGCAGCAGGTGCTGGCCATCGCCCGCGCACTCGCCACCGAGCCGCGACTGCTGTTGCTGGACGAGCCGAACGAAGGGCTGGCGCCGGTCATCGTCCAGCAGATCGGCGCGCTGGTCGACCGGCTGGCGGAGACCACCACCATCCTGTTTACCGACCAGAGCCTGTCATTCGCGCTCAGGCACGCCAGCCGCGGCTACATCCTGCAGAAGGGGCGGGTGGTGTACGAGGGCTCGACGGAAATCATCCGCAGCGATCCGGGCGTGCAGGAGCGGTTTTTGTCGGTGGCGTAGGCCGATCGGCGGCGCGCCGCGACCAGTTGGGAACGCTGGAGGGGAGAGATGGAGTTGCAAGGCAGGCCGAATGGCGGCTATCTGGCGCCGCGCCAGGCCAACTACGTGCCGCTCACGCCGCTGTCGCTGCTGGGCTGGGCGGCCAGGGTCTACCCCGGGCACACCGCCGTCATCCACGGCGAGGTCCGTACCAGCTACCGGGAGTTCGAGTCGCGCTGCCGCCGGCTGGCCTCGGCTCTCCGGGCGCGCGGCGTCAGGCCGGGCGCCACCGTTGCCGCCATGCTGCCCAACATACCGGCCATGCTGGAAGCGCATCACGGCGTGCCGATGCTGGGCGCGGTGCTGAATGCCATCAATACCCGTCTCGACCCCGACACCATCGCCTACATCCTCGACCACGGCAAAGCCGAGGTGCTGCTGACCGATACCGAGTTCGCCCCGGTGATCCGGGCGGCGCTTGCGAAGGCCAGGCGGCGGCCGCTGGTGGTGGATATCGACGATCCGCTCGGGCCGGGCGGCGAGCGGCTGGGCGGGCTCGACTACGAGGCCCTGCTGGCCGAGGGCGATCCGGACTTTGCCTGGCGCTGGCCGGAACACGAATGGGAGTCCATCAGCCTCAATTACACCTCCGGCACCACCGGCCGCCCGAAGGGCGTGCTCTACCACCACCGCGGCGCGCACCAGGGCGTTGGCCACGTGGTTGCCGGCCAGC
>JAJUFY010000152.1 GCA_029263635.1 Ectothiorhodospiraceae bacterium
ACCGACGACGATGCCGACAATCAGCGCGACGGCGTCCCAGACCGACAGGATCGGGCGCGGTGTAGCCTGTGCCATCCGGACTCCTTTCCGGCTGCGGCAGGCTGCCAGCAAGGATCGGGCGGCGCTGCCAGGTCCTTGAGAAGATTGGGCAAACCGCGAAAACTACAAGATCCGCGCCGCTACAGCGGCGGCGCCTCGCTGAGGGTCCAGTAACGATCGATGGCGCGCATGACCTCGACGAACCGCCGGTAGTCGACCGGTTTGCGCATGTAACCGGCGATGCCGAGATCGAAGCTCCGGCATTTGTCCTGCTGTTCGGCAGAGGTCGTCAGCACCACTACCGGAATGCGTTTCAGCACCGGCAGGGACTTCACCGCTTCCAGAAATTCGACACCGCCCATGATCGGCATGTTGAGGTCCAGCAGGATCAGGCAAGGACGCTCGTTCTCCGGATTCTGCAGATACTCCAGCGCCGCTTCGCCATGCTCCCGATGAACCAGCGGATTGGCAACCTGCAGCTCCTTGAGCGCGCGCCGCACGGTCATGGCATCGACCTGATCATCCTCGACCAGCAGGATCGGATTATTGTTCAGTTGCATGTTTATCCTGGACCGCCGCAATTACCCGGCTCTGCGGCAGGGTGAAATAAAAGGTACTGCCCTCACCCGGCGTCGATTCCAGCCAGACCCTGCCACCGTACAATTCGACGATCTTTTTCACCAGCGACAGCCCGATACCGGTGCTCTCGGTGCGATCCCGCGGCTGCAGGGTCTGGAACAGCGCGAAGATGCGCTCCTGGTGACGCGCTTCAATGCCAGGACCGTTGTCGCGGACATGGAAGCGCCAATCGTTGCCGACCCGCTGCGCCCCGACCTCGATCCGGCCCTGCGGCTTGTCCATGTAGCGGATCGCGTTGCTGAGCAGGTTCTGGAAGACCTGCTGGATGCGGGTGGGTTCCACCACCACGGTCGGCATGGGACCGATCTCGACGCTGATTTCCGCCGGCGGCGCCAGCAGGTCGACGATTTCTCGCAGCAGCGCATTCAGCGCCACCGGCACCGATTCCTCGCGTACCCGCCCGACCCGCGAGTACTGCAGGATGCCGTCGATCAGCTGATCCATCCGGTGCACGCGACCGATCAGCAGCCGCATCTGCTCCTTGCCATCCTCGTCGAACTTGTCGGCATAGTCCGTCGAGATCCAGTCGGCCAGGGCCGCGATCGCCCGCAGCGGCGCCTTCAGGTCGTGGGAGGCGACGTAAGCGAAGCTGGACAGCTCCTCGTTGGCGGCCGCAAGGTCCTGCACCAGCTGGGCCTGGCGCGCTTCCGCCTGCTTGCGCTCGCTGATATCGCGGATAATGCCGCTGAAGCGGCGGCGGCCGCCAACCCGGAACTCGGCAACCGCCAGGTCGATGGGAAACACGCTGCCGTCGCTGCGCTGCCCGTAGACCTCCCGGCCGATGCCGATCACCCGCCGCTCGCCGGTACGCAGATAGCGCTCCAGGTATTTGTCGTGCTCCTCGCGGTAGGGGCTCGGCATCAGCATGGAAACATTGCGGCCGATCACCTCCGCCGCGGCATAGCCGAACATTGCCTCCGCCGCCCGGTTGTAGCTTTCGATATTGCCGCGCTCGTCGATCACGATGAAGGCGTCCACCGCGGTATCGACCAGCGTCTGCAGCTTGGCTTCGCTATCGGCCAGCGCCTTGGTCGCCCGCTGCCGGCGCAGCATCTCGCCCAGCACCAGGGTGCTGAGAGATAGCAGCAGCAGCATCACCAGGCCGAGCGCCACGAAGAAATAGCGCATCACCTGCTCGCCGTCGGCGCGCGATGCGGCTGCGTCCCTTAGCAGCTGGTCGCGCAACTGGTCGACCACCTGCGCAATGGCCGTTTCGAGAGCCGCGGTCTGCGTCCGCCCGGTGTCCTGCAGCAGCAACGCCCTGGCCTGCTCCGGCCCATCGGTCTGATAGGCACGCAGCACCTGCAGCTGCGCCGCATTGCAGGCGGCCACCAGCCGGTCGATCTCGTCCGCGCGTTGCGCCAGGACCGGGTCGTGGGCGGCGGCGGTGCGAAGCTTGGCGACTTCTCTGGCCAGGTCGACCAGGGCCTGCTCGTTGCGCCTGCGCAGCTGCTCGGAACCGGTCAGCAGGTAGCCTCGCTGCGCGGATTCGGCCCGCTGGACGGTTGTCGCGATCGACTGCAGCGGGATCAGCACCTCGGCATTGCGCAGCCCCAGCCAGGATGTTTCGATGAACCGGGTGGTCGACCAGTACGACGCCAGGCCGACCATGCCGAGAATGAACAGGGCGATGACGAAGCCCAGCAGGATGAAATGCTCGAAGGAGAACAGTCGTTTCATGCGCGCCCCCCGCTGCGCCGCGCGTCCGCCCTCAGGTTCGCAGATAGGCTTTCAGCCGGCGCATGATGTCCATATAGCCGAGCATGCCCATCGGCTTGATCCAATAGTCGTTGGCGCCCAGTTCCCTGGCCCGGCGCTGGTCTTCCTCGCTGTCGGAGCCGGTCAGGATCACGACGGGGATGTCCTGCAGGGCCGGATCCTGCCTGACCGCGCTCAGCACCTCATGCCCGGAGATATCGGGCAGGCTTAGGTCCAGCAGGACGACGTTCGGGCAGCGATGATTCCGGCAATGATGGCGCAGTAGCTCGAGCCCGCGCTCGCCGGTATCCGCCGCCACGATCTGCAGCGGCATGGCGATCGCCCGATCCAGCGCCATGCGCGACAGATACGAGTCCGTCGGGTTGTCTTCGATCAGGAAGATCGTGGCGGCACTGCTGAAATGGCTTTGGCTCATGGTTCTCGGCGGCGCAGACCGGACGGCCATGCCCCAGCGTGCACGGCCTCGGAATCGGATGGCAGCGATCAGCCCCTGACCTGATCGATCCAGTCCTGGAGATTGTAGTAGTTGCTGACGCGAGTGATTTTGCCGTCGGCAATTTCGAAGAACGCGCCGGCCGGCAGGCGATAGGTCTGCCCGCGGGCTTCCGGCAGCCCGGCGTCGGTGACCAGATATTCGCCGAGCACGGTGAACTCGGCGGCCGCCCGCCGCCCGGACGGTTCGGTCAGGATCACCAGATCGACGATCCGCTCGCGATAGCAGCGGTTCATCTTCGCCATGAATGCGGCAAAGGCCGCCGTGCCCTGTTCGCGCCCGCCCTGATTGATATCGTGCACGACGTCGTCGCTGAGCAGCGCCAGGAACGCGTCCATATCCTGGGCATTGAAGGCGTCGTAATACCGTTGAACCAGATCGCGGGCGGCGTCAGTCATGGCAGGCTCCTTGTCAGCTCGTGTCCATCGGGCGCCCACGGGGCGGCACGCCACCGTGGCCGCGCAGAGTAAGCCGGCGCCGACCACCATGCAAGCCGCCGCCAAGCCCGCCCGGCGGGCCGCCCCGGCATGGCGCTGCCGGCGCCGCGAACGGGCAAAGATCGTGGTTCTTAACAATTACCTGTAAGCGATTGCTTGCACGAAGCTTCTTGGGCTCGCAGACTGTTGCGTCTGCGACCCGAAATAACAGTTGCCGCCGCTTCAGCCGGTACTATGCTTGCGCCATGACGACAGCAGCAATCGAAACTCCAGAGCTCGGGTTCCGGCCCAGCGTGTCCCAATACGAGCAATTCCGGGACGCCTTGCAGGGCTACGCCCTGCCTGCGGCAATCATCAGCCTGGAAGCGTTCGACGCGAACGTGCAGGCGGTATTGCGGCACACCGGCGACAAGCCTGTCCGGATCGGCACCAAATCCGTGCGCTGCACCGCCCTGCTCCGGCGCATCCAGCAGACCAGCCCGCGATTCCAGGGGCTGCTCTGCTTTCACGCCCGCGAAGCGGCCTGGCTCGCCCACCAGGGCTTCGACGATCTGCTGGTTGCCTATCCGACCGTGAATCCGCCAACGGTAGCCGAAGTCTGCCGGGCGATCGCCAAGGGCCGCCGGATCACGCTGATGGTCGACTGCATCGAACACGTGCAGCGTCTCGACGTGCTGGCCGGCGCGGCCGGGGTGCGCCTGCCGCTTTGCCTGGACATCGACATGTCGCTGCCGCTGCCGGGGCTGTGGTTCGGGGCGCGACGCTCGCCGATACGCAGCGCCGACGAAGCCGTGGAAGTCTGGCAGGCGATACGCAGCCGCCGGCATGTATTCCTGGATGGCGTCATGGGCTACGAAGCCCAGATCGCCGGCCTGCCCGACGCCGATCCGCGCCAGCGGCTGCGCAGCAGCGTGATTCGCCGTCTCAAGCGGATCTCCCAGCGCGACGTCCTGCGCCGCCGCGGCGACATCGTCGAGGCGCTGCGCGCCGCCGGCGCCGAGCTGCGCTTCGTCAACGGTGGCGGCAGCGGCAGCCTCGCCAGTACCGCCGCCGATCCCAGCATCACGGAAGTGAGCGCCGGCTCCGCCTTCTTTGCGCCGGCGAGTTTCGACCACCACTCCGACTTCGATTTCCTGCCGGCAGCTGGTTTCGCCCTGGAAGTAGCCCGCATTCCGGCGCCGGGCATGGTGACTTGCAATGGCGGCGGCTATCCGGCGTCCGGCGTGCCGGGAGAAGACCGCCTGCCCCTGCCCTGGCTGCCCGAAGGCCTGGCTTACGTCAGCACGGAAGCCGCCGGCGAGGTGCAGACACCGCTGATCAACGCCACCGGACTCGCCATCGGCGATCCCGTACTGTTCCGGCACGCCAAGGCCGGCGAGCTGTGCGAGCGCTTCAACGAACTGCTGCTGATTGCCGATGGCCGGGTACTGGCGGCGGTACCGACCTATCGCGGCGAGGGGCAGACTTTCCTCTAGGGAACCACGGCGATGGAATGGCGCAACTGGGACGGCCGCGTGCGCTGCCGTCCGGCGCAATGGGCAGTGCCCGCGACGGAAGCCGAGCTGGCCGAACAGGTGGCCGCCTGGGCGCAGGCGGGCAGGCGGATACGCGTCGCCGGCTCCGGGCATTCCTTCACGCCGCTGGCTGCCAGCGACGACGTTCTGCTCTCGCTGCAAGGTCTGCGTGGGCTGAGCGACATCGACCGGCTACGGAACGAGGTCGAAGTCTGGGCCGGCACGCCGCTGCATGAGCTCGGCCGGCTGTTGGCGCAGCAGGGACTGGCGCAGGAGAATCTCGGCGACATCGATGCCCAGACCCTGGCCGGCGCCATCGCAACCGGCACCCACGGCACCGGCGCAGCCCTGGGTTCGCTTTCGACACAGGTCAGCGGCTTCACGCTGCTGGCCGCCGACGGCACGCTGCGGCAGGTCGCTGCCGACTCCGAGCCGGAACTGTTCGCCGCCGGCCGGGTTTCGCTCGGCGCGCTCGGCATCCTGACCCGCATCCGGCTCAAGCTGCGCCCGGCCTACCGGCTGCACCTGCGCGTGCAGCGCGGCACCCTGGATCAGTGCCTGGCCGACGCCCAGGCCTGGGCGGACGGCCACCGCAACTTCGAGTTCTTCTGGTTCCCCGGCACGCCCTACACGCTGCTGAAGTTCGCCGACGAAACCACGGCGCCAGTACGACCGCGGTCGCACTGGCAGCGCAGGCTCGACGAGGTGCTGGAAACCGGCGTGTTCGGCGCGCTGAGCGAGCTGGCGCGCGCCGT
>JAJUFY010000344.1 GCA_029263635.1 Ectothiorhodospiraceae bacterium
ACCGTCACCTTCACCGACGGCCAGCAGGCCGATTACGACCTGCTGCTGCTGGCCACCGGTTACAAGCTGCACTACCCCTTCATCGACCGCGCCCACCTCAACTGGCCCGAGAACGCCGGCGCGCCGCAGCTGTATCTCAACGTGTTCCATCCCGACTACGACAACCTGTTCATGATGGGCATGGTCGAGGCCACCGGCCTGGGCTGGGAGGGGCGAAACGAGCAGGCCGAGCTGGTCGCGCTCTACATCCGCGGCCTCGCCGCCGGCGCGCCCGCCGCCCGCCGGCTGCAGGCGCGCAAGCGCCGGCCTCAGCGCATCGACGGCGGTTACCGCTATCTGCAGCTGGACCGGATGGCCTATTACGTCCATAAGGACAGCTACCGCAAGGCCGTGCTCGGCCACACCCGGGAGCTGCGCGCGGCGCTGCCGGCAACGCTGCCCGATCACGCCTCCCAGACCGACACTACCGCTGGAGGTACGCCATGACCGGCAGCATCCAGTTGCAATTCGATCCCGCCAGCCTGGTGACGCTGAACGCCATCCTGGCCTGCATGATGTTCGGCGTTTCGCTCTCGCTCACCGCTACCGACTTCAAGCGAGTGCTGATCGCGCCACGGGCTCCACTGGCCGGTCTGTTCGCCCAGTTCGTGCTGCTGCCTGCCGGTACCTGCCTGGCGACCTGGCTGCTGCGCATCGACCCGGAACTCGCGCTCGGCATGATTCTGGTGTCGGCCTGCCCCGGCGGCAGCTTCTCCAACATCATGACCTGGCTCGCCCGCGGCAACGTGGCGGTCTCGGTCAGCATGACCGCCGTCTCCAGCCTCGCGGCGACGGTGCTGACGCCGCTCAACGTCGCCTTCTACGGCTGGCTGAACCCGCATACCCGCGGCCTGCTCACCGAGATCGCGGTCGACCCGGGCAGCATCCTCGGACTGGTGCTGCTGGTGCTGGGCCTGCCCATCGTGCTCGGCATGCTGGCCGGCAAGCGCTTTCCGGGGCTGGCCGGGCGGGTGGAAAAGCCGCTGCGGGTGGTGGCGCTGCTGGTCTTCCTGGCCTTCGTCGGCATCGCCTTCGCCAACAACTACGGGCTGTTCCTCGAGCGCTTCCACACGTTCTTCTGGCTGGTGGTCGGCCACAACTCGCTGGCGCTCGCGCTCGGCGCGCTGATGGCATGGCTGCTGCGGCTGCCGGTCGCTGACCGGCGCGCCGTAACGCTGGAAGTGGGCATCCAGAACTCGGGGCTGGGCCTGGTGATCCTGTTCACCTTCATGCCCGAGGCCGGCGGCATGATGCTGATTACCGCCTTCTGGGGCGTCTGGCACCTGGTGTCGGGGCTGCTGCTCGCGAACTTCTGGGCCGGCCGCGACCGGGCCCGTGAGCGTGCGGCAGGCCGCCAGCCATCCATCGAACACGCCGATTAAGAAGCATCAGAACCGACATGGACAGACGCATTCTCATCACCGGTGCTGCCGGCTATCTCGGGAGCCTGCTCGGCAGCCGCCTGTGCGCCGATTACCACGTGCTCGGCACCGACATCCGCTCTCGCAACGACCTGCCGTTTCCGGTCACGACACTGGACGTGCGCGATCCCGCGCTGGCAGAGCTGCTGCAGCGGGAACGGATCACGCACGTGGTACACCTCGCCTCGGTGCTGGACGCCGGCGCCGACCGCGCCCGCGACTACGACATCGACGTCAACGGCACCCGCAATGTGGTCGAGAGCTGCCTGCGTGCGGGCGTGCGCCATCTCACCGTCACCAGCTCCGGCGCCGCCTACGGCTACCACGCCGACAACCCGGCCTGGATCGACGAACAGGATCCGCTGCGCGGCAATCCCGCGTTCGCCTATTCCGACCACAAGCGCCAGATCGAGGAGCTGCTGGCAGATTACCGCGCCCGGCATCCGCAGCTTGCCCAGCTGGTGTTCCGGCCCGGCACCATTCTCGGCGCCAACACCAGCAACCTGATCACCAACCTGTTCAAGGCCAGGCGGCTGCTCGCCATCCGCGGCAGCGATTCGCCGTTCGTGTTCATCTGGGACGAGGACGTGGTCGGCGCCATCGAGCGCGGCATCCGCGAGGACCGCACCGGCATCTACAACATGGCCGGCGACGGCGCGCTGACCATCCACCAGCTCGCCGCCATCCTCGGCAAGCCGGTGCGCACCCTGCCGGCCTGGCTGATCCAGGCCGCGCTCTGGGTGGCGCGCCGGCTCGGCATCGGCCGCTACGGCCCGGAGCAGGTCGACTTCCTGCGCTACCGGCCGGTACTCAGCAACCGGCGGCTAAAAGAGGAGTTCGGCTACCGGCCGCAGAAGACCTCGGAAGAGGTGTTCCGCTACTACGTCGAGCACGCGCGGGCCCGGGGCGAGCTGTGAGCTGCGTGCTGATCACCGGAGCCGCCTCCGGTATTGGCCTGGCAACGGCTGTCGGCTTTGCCCGGTCAGGCGCGCAGGTGACGGGTTTGGACAAAAAACCCCAGGTCGGGGCGTTGTCCCGGTACCATGAAAATCTGGACGGGGTTGTCTGCGATGTGGCCGACGCCGGCCAACTGGCGGAGACGCTGCAACACC
>JAJUFY010000334.1 GCA_029263635.1 Ectothiorhodospiraceae bacterium
CGCAGGCCTGGGTGTTGGGCGGCGCCCCGTAGGCGGTCGAGGCCCCGGAGAAGATCTTGCTCCGGGTCATCAGCTGGGTGTGGACCTCCAGGCCGATAACGGTTTCCCAGGCCATATCAATAGCCCTCCGGACGAGCAGCGTGCCAGTCGGTCGCCTGCTGGAACTTGTGGGCGGCGTTCAGCAGCCGGGCTTCGTCGAAGTCGCGGCCGATCAGCTGCAGCCCCACCGGCAGGCCATGCGCGAAACCGGCCGGGATGGACAGCGCCGGCAGCCCGGCCAGGTTGGCGGCGATGGTGTAGACGTCGGAGAGGTACATCTGCACCGGATCGTCGCGCCGCTCGCCGAGCCGGAAAGCCACTGTCGGCGAGGTCGGCCCGAGCAGCATATCGACCTGCTCGAAAGCCTTGACGAAATCCTCGCGGATCAGCCGGCGGACCTGCTGAGCCTTCAGGTAATAGGCGTCGTAGTAGCCGGCCGACAGCGCATAGGTGCCGATCAGGATGCGCCGCTTGACTTCCTCGCCGAAGCCTTCGCCGCGCGAACGCTTGTACATGTCCTCCAGGTCGCGCGGGTTCTCGCAGCGGTAGCCGAACCGCACGCCGTCGAAGCGCGACAGGTTGGAGGAAGCCTCCGCCGGACCGATCACGTAGTACACCGGCACTGCCAGCCTGCTGTTGGGCAGCGACACCTCTGTGAACTCAGCGCCCAGCCGCCGGTACTCCTCGATGGCCGCCTCGATGGCCTTGCCGACTTCGCCGTCCAGGCCTTCGCCGAAGTACTCCTTCGGCAGACCGATCTTCAGCCCCTTGATGGAGGCTGCCAGCGTCTCGGTGTAATCCGGCACCTGGCGCTCGACGCTGGTCGAATCGCGCGGGTCGAAGCCGGCCATGGCGTTCAGCAGCAGCGCCAGGTCCTCGGCGGTGCGCGCCATCGGCCCGGCCTGGTCCAGGCTGGAAGCATAGGCGATCAGCCCGTAGCGGGAGACGCGGCCGTAGGTCGGCTTGAGGCCGGAGATGCCGCACAGCGCGGCCGGCTGACGGATCGAGCCGCCGGTATCGGTGCCGGTGGCGCCGGGCACCAGCCGGGCGGCGACGGCGGCAGCAGAGCCGCCGGACGAGCCGCCGGAAACGGTCTCCGGGTTCCAGGGGTTCTTCACCGGGCCGTAGAAGCTGGTCTCGTTGGACGAGCCCATGGCGAACTCGTCCATGTTGGTCTTGCCCAGCATGACGGTGCCGGCGGCCGCCAGCTTCTCGACCACCGTGGCGTCGTACGGCGAGATGAAGTTGTCCAGCATCTTCGAGCCGCAGGTGGTGCGCACGCCGGCCGTGCAGAACAGGTCCTTGTGAGCGATGGGAATGCCGGTCAGCGGCCCGGCCTCGCCGGCGGCGCGCTTGGCGTCGGCTTCGCGGGCCTGGGCCAGCGCCTGCTCGGCGGTGACCGTAATAAAGGCGTTGAGCGCCGGGTTCTGGGCGCCGATGCGGTCGAGCAGCGCCTGGGTCAGCTCTAGGGCCGAGAATTCGCCAGCGGCGAGCGCGGCGGACAACTCAGCGATGGTCTTGTCGTGCATCACATTCCCCGGATGGGCAGGGCCTTACTCGATGACGCGCGGCACCAGGTACAGGCCGTTCTCGGTGGCCGGCGCGATGCTCTGGAACAGGTCGCGCTGGTCGACCTCGGTGACGACGTCCGGACGCAGCCGCTGAACGGCCTCCAGCGGATGCGCCATCGGTGCCACGCCGCTGGTATCCACCGTATTCATCTGCTCCACGAAGGAGAGGATGTCGGAAAGATTGCGGACATAGTCAGGAATGAGAGATTCATCAATGGCGAGCCGCGCCAAATGCGCGATAGTCTCGACCTCGGCGGGTCCTAGGGACATGCTTCGCTCCAGTGGGGCCGCACTCGAAACAAGCGGCAAACCATAGCACAGTTGACGGCTTGCCCAAACCCCCACCCATTGTTAGATTACGGCCTCTCCAGACTCAGGAATCCAATAATGTTCAATGGCATCCGCGGGCTTTTTTCCAACGACCTTTCCATTGATCTCGGTACCGCCAACACGCTGATTTACTGCCGGGGCCAGGGAATCGTCCTCAACGAGCCCTCGGTTGTTGCCATCCGGCAAGACCGTGATGGCGGCCCGAAGAGCATCGCTGCGGTCGGCGCCGAAGCCACGGCCATGCTTGGCCGTACGCCCGGCAACATCAAGGCCATCCGGCCGCTGAAGGACGGCGTCATCGCCGACTTCACCGTCACCGAGAAGATGCTGCAGCACTTCATCAAGAAGGTGCACGAGTCGCGCTTCCTCAAGCCCAGCCCGCGGGTACTGATCTGCGTGCCCTGCGGCTCGACCCAGGTCGAGCGCCGCGCCATCAAGGAATCCGCCATCGGCGCCGGCGCCCGCGAGGTGTACCTGATCGAGGAACCGATGGCGGCCGCGATCGGCGCCAACATGCCGGTGCACGAGGCGCGCGGCTCCATGGTGCTGGACATCGGCGGCGGCACCACCGAAATCGCGGTGATCGCGCTCTCCGGCATCGTCTCCGATACCTCCATTCGCACCGGCGGCGACGAGCTGGACCAGGCCATCGTGCAGTTCATGCGCAAGAACTACAACCTCCTGGTCGGCGAGCC
>JAJUFY010000217.1 GCA_029263635.1 Ectothiorhodospiraceae bacterium
ATATCCAGGGTCTGGTTATTGATGGTCCGGAAGCTTTCGACGGCAGACTGGCGGGTCTCCTCGGCAGCCCGGTCGAGCTGTTCGATCAGTTCCTCGACCCGGCCGAGCAGGGCATTCAGCTGCGCCTGCTGCATGGCAAGCGCCAGCTCCGCCTCGGCGACCACGTCATTGCCGCCACCGTAGACCAGATTGCCGACGGTGTTGTCGAAGATCCCCCGCGCCCGGCGCGACAGGCGGGCCAGGCGCTTGGCAGCGGTGCCGAGGCCGGCGCCGGCGATCAGCACCGAGGCCAGCGCAAGGCCGACGGCGGCGCCGGTGCTGACCGCAGCCGCGAGCCCGCCGACGAAAGCCATCCCCAGCGCGGCACCGGTGGTCAGCGCCAGCCGGACCGACAGATTGCTGAGCAGCGGCAGGCGCACCGCCTTGCCGCCGCGGCGCAGGCGGGCATAGAGCGCCTCGGCCCGCTTCTTCTGCTCGGCGGTGGCGCCGGTGCGGACCGACTGGTAGCCCACTTGGCGGCCCTGCGAGAACACCGGCGCGACGTAGGCGTTGACCCAGTAGTAATCGCCGTTCTTGCAGCGGTTCTTCACCACTCCGAGCCAGGGCTTGCCGCTCTTGAGCGTGTCCCAGAAATTCCGGTACACGGATTCCGGCATGTCGGGGTGGCGGACGATGTTGTGCGCCTTCCGATGCAGCTCCTCGGCGGAGAAGCCGGAGATACGGATGAAGGCATCGTTGGCGCTTTCGATTACTCCCTTGAGGTTGGTGGTGCTGATCAGGCGGGTGTCGGGTGGAACCGGCTGTTCATGGTCGGTAACAGGTAGATTGACTCGCATGATTCCTCGTAGGCACAAGGGAGTGAGCGCTGCGGTCAGCGCGGGCGTTGGGCTGGAAATAATAGCGGCTCTGGCAAGAAATTCTTTAGTGCTGCCCGCGCTGCGGAACGTGCCGGCCGGGATCAGCGGTCGGCACGGTACGGCTCGGGCGGCAGCGCCGTCGGCCGGCCGGCCAGCAGGTCGGCCAGCATCCGTCCCATGCCGGCCGCGAAGGTCCAGCCCATGTGGCCGGCGCCGACGTTCAGCCAGAGGTTGTCGAGGCCGCTGGCGCCGATCACGGGCACGCCGTCCGGGGTCATGGGCCGCAGGCAGGCCCAGTCGCGGCGCGGCGCGGCGGCCAGCATTGCCGCCTGCTGCGGCAGCAGCGCGCCGAGCTGGGTCAGCAGCAGCTGGATGCGACGCGGCCGTATGGCGGTGTCATGGCCGGCGAACTCCGCCGTGCCGGCTACCCGCAGCCGCTGGCCCAGCGGGGTGGCGACCACCTTGTGGCGGTCGTCGATCAGCGGCAGCCGCGGCAGGCCGTCGAGGCCGCGCCCGTCGATGGTGATCGAATAGCCCTTGACCGGCTCGATCGGCAGCCGCAGTCCCAGCGACCGCGCCAGCCACGGCGCCTCCGGGCCGTTGGCGAGCACCACATGCTCTGCCTCCAGCTCACCGGCATCGGTGACGACGGCGGCGATGCGCCGGCCGCGGCGCTCCAGCCGCCGCACCACGGTGCCGGTCAGCACCGTCACGCCGCGGCGCCGGCAATGCTCGCCGAGGCCGCGGGTAAACAGGCAGGCGTCGCCGGTCCGGTCGTCCGGGTAATAGAGCGCGCCGGCCAGCCGGTGGGCAATGGGGCCCAGCGCGGGCTCACGGGCGATGAGCTCGTCGGTGCTCCAGCGCAGGTAGGGAATGCCCAGTTCCTGCAGCAGCTCGGACTCGCGCATGGCGGCGGCGAGTTCGCCCGGTGTCCAGAACAGCTTGGCGATCCCGGTCTGGGCCGCGTCGTAAGCGAGCCCGGTGTCGGCCTGGATGTCGGCCATGAGGCTGAGGCTGTAGCGGGCCAGCCGGGTGTTGGCGTGGGTCGCGGCCCGGTGGCGGCGCAGGGTGCTGTTGCGCAGGAACGCCAGGCCCCAGCGGGCGAGATGCGGCAGGCGGCTCGGCCGCAGCAGCAGCGGCGAGTCTTCCCGGCCGATCCAGGCCAGGAACTGACGGACCGCCTGCGGCGAATTCCAGGGCTCGCCGTGACTGGCATGCAGCATGCCGCCGTTGGCAAAGCTGCCTTCGGCGGCGAGCTCATGGCCGCGCTCGATCAGCGTGACGGCATGTCCGTCGCGGGCCAGCCAGTAGGCGGTGGTGGTGCCGATCACCCCGCCGCCGATGACGACGATGCGCATGCCTGGGCGAGCCTCCGTCGTTAGTGTGCAGCCTTGTCGTCAGCGCCGCAGCCGAAACGGGTTGAAGTCGATGTCGCGGTCGTAGGCGTCGACGCCCTCCCGGCGCTTGAGCGTGCCGACGACCCAATATGTCAATGGGGTCGCTGCCGCCTCGTAGGCGGATTTCACCAGCCACTGGGTGACGGCCGCGGCCAGCAGGGCCGATGCCGGAATGATGCCGGTGAACGCGACCACCATGAATACCGCGGAATCCAGCGCCTGGCCGACCAGGGTCGAGCCGATGGTGCGCAGCCACAGCCAGCGTCCGGCGGTCAGCAGCTTGAGGCGGGCGAGCACATAGGCATTGGCGAATTCACCGGCCAGATAGGCGGCGAACGACGCGACCAGCAGGCGTGGGGCATAGCCGAGGATCTGCGCGTAGGCTTCCTGGTGCGGCCAGAAGGGTGCGGCCGGCAGGGCGACGGCTACCGAGATGGCGGCGACCGCCATGACGTTACAGGCGAAGCCGAGCCAGATCACCAGCCGGGCGCGCTGGTAGCCGTACACTTCGGTCAGTACGTCGCCGATGATGTAGCTGACCGGGAACACGATGACTGCCGCCGGCACCACCCAGGGGCCGAGCTGCACCAGCTTGACGGCCAGGATGTTGGAGACGATCAGCGCTGCCACGAAGGCGGCCGAGACGATCAGGAAAGCACCGGAGTAGCCGTCACGCGGCGAAGTGTCGTAGTTGGTCATGCGTGAATCCAAGTCCGAAGCAGGGGGCCAGAAAACGCCGGCGATAGTAGCAGCTTGCAGGCTGCCGGGGCTGGCCCGATGTGTGAAGGATTCGCGCCGCTGCCTCCCGGCCGCCAGGCCATTCTCCTCCGCCGCTGTTGCGCTGCCGGTCTTCTCAGCCGGCCGGGCGCGGTCCGCAGCGTCAGCGCCCTGCGCCGCCCTGCTACAATTCGACCGCCCGACCGGGGGGCCGAACGATGGCGGCGGCACGGGGAACGAGCACATAGGATCACATGGATCAGCCATTGACCAGCGTCGATACCACACCAGCCGTGGTGGCTCGCGGACTGGTGAAACGCTATGGCGAGCGGACGGTGGTGGCCGGGATCGATCTCGCCATCCGCGCCGGGGAGTGCTTTGGCCTGCTCGGGCCGAACGGCGCCGGCAAGACCACCACGCTGCGCATGCTGATGGGCTTGACACCGCCGTCGGCGGGCAGCATCGAGGTGCTGGGGTTGCCGATACCGGCCCAGGCGCGGGAGATGCGCCGGCGGGCCGGCGTGGTGCCGCAGTTCGACAACCTCGACCCGGACTTCACGGTACGCGAGAACCTGCTCACCTACGCCAGCTATTTCGGCCTCAGCCGCCGCGATCTCGCCGGCCGCATCGAGCAGTTGCTGGACTATGCCCAGCTTGCCGACCGCGCCGATGCCGCCATCAGCGCGCTGTCCGGCGGCATGAAGCGGCGGCTCACGCTCGCCCGCGCGCTGATCAACGATCCGGCCCTGATCGTGCTCGACGAGCCCACCACCGGACTCGACCCGCAGGCGCGCCAGCACATCTGGGAGCGGCTGCGGCGGCTGCTCAATCAGGGCCGCACTCTGATCCTGACCACGCATTACATGGAAGAAGCGGAACGGCTGTGCGACCGCGCCGCCATCATCGACCGGGGGCGCATCGTCGCCTGCGACAGCCCGGCCGGCCTGATCCGCACCCACATCGAGCCCTACGTGCTGGAGCTGCGGGCGCAGGAGGCCGATGCCTGGCTGGCGGCTCCGCACCAGCTGCAGGGGGTGAGGGTCGAGCATGTCGGCGAGACCATTCTGCTGTATGGCCACGACCGGGAAGCCCTGCTGCAGGTGGCTGGCCGGCAGCATTTCATCCAGCGGCCGGCCAATCTCGAGGACGTGTTCCTCAAGCTGACCGGCCGTGAACTCAGGGACTAGCGATGACGACCCGGCAAGTCCTCGCCCTGCCGCGCCTGAGCTGGCGCTTCACCGCTGTCTGGCGGCGCAACTTCAATGTCTGGCGCAAGCTGTTGCTGCCGTCGGTGGTCGGCAACTTCGGTGAGCCGCTGCTTTACCTGCTGGCGCTGGGCTACGGCTTCGGGCGCATGGTGGGCGAGGTCGGCGGCCTGCCGTACATGGTGTTCCTGGCGTCCGGCATCGTCTGTTCCAGCGCCATGACGGCGGCGAGCTTCGAGGCCAT
>JAJUFY010000059.1 GCA_029263635.1 Ectothiorhodospiraceae bacterium
CCGAGCTCGCGGCTTCCGTCCGCCTCCCCGTCCGCCAGCGGCGGGCGGTGAGCGCCTGGCGCTGGTACGCGCTGGCAGCCGGCGGCGTGGTGATCATGCCGGTGCTGGTGACGGCGCTGGCCTGGCTGCAGCCGACACCGGAACTATGGGCGCATCTCGGCTCGGTCCTGCTGCCGAGCCTGCTGCGCAACACGGCGGTGCTGGTGCTGGGCGTCGGCTTCGGCACGCTGGTGCTCGGGGTGTCGCTGGCCTGGCTGACCGCGACCTGCGAGTTTCCCGGCCGGCGGCTGTTCGACTGGGCCTTGATGCTGCCGCTGGCGGTGCCGGGGTATGTCCTGGCTTTCGTGTTCGTCGGCCTGCTCGACTTCAGCGGGCCGGTACAGACGGCGCTGCGGGATGTCTTCGGCGCGGAGTTCCGGCTGCCGCCAATCCGCTCGGCTGGCGGCGTCGTCGCGGTGCTGACGCTGGCGTTCTACCCGTATGTCTACATGCTGGCGCGCGCCGCCTTCCTCGGCCAGGGGCAGACCCTGTTCGAGGCCGCCCGGATGCAGGGCATGCGACCCTGGGAGGCCTTCCTGCGGGTATCGCTGCCGATGGCCAGGCCGGCGATTGCCGCCGGGCTGTCGCTGGCCCTGATGGAGACGCTGGCCGATTTCGGCGCGGTGTCCATCTTCAATTTCGATACCTTCACCACCGCGATCTACAAGGCCTGGTTCGGCTTCTTCAGCCTGGAGACGGCGGCGCAGCTGGCGTCGCTGCTGCTGCTGTTCGTGCTGGTGGCGCTGTTCCTGGAGCGGCGCGCCCGCGGGCGCGCCCGCTATTTCCAGGCCAGCGCCAAGGGCCGCGGCGGCCGGCTGCGGCTACGGCGGCCGTGGGCCTGGGCGGCCAGCGGCTTTGCGCTGCTGGTCCTGAGCTGCGGATTCCTGGTGCCGGTCGGGCAGCTGCTGGTATGGGCCTGGCAGAACACGGGGGACTTCGACAGCCGTTATCTCGGGCTGCTGCTGCATACCCTGCAGCTGGGGGTCATGGCGGCGGCGGCCACCGTGCTGATCGCCATCCTGCTGGCCTATGCCCGGCGCATCGAGAACGACCCCATGACCCGCCGCGCGGTGGCCGCCGCGACCATCGGCTATGCCATGCCGGGTTCGGTGCTGGCGGTCGGGATCATGCTCAGCTTCACCTGGATCGACAATCGGCTGGCCGAGCTGCTGGGCACCGGTGGCCAGTGGTTGAGTGGCACGGTGTTCGCCCTGATTCTCGCCTACATCACCCGTTTCATGGCCGTTGCCTACGGAGCGGTGGACAGCAGCCTGGAGCAGATCCGCCCGGTGCTGGGCGATGCCGCCCGGCTGCTGGGCGCGCGCCATATCGAAGTCATCCGCCGCGTGTATGTGCCCATGCTGCGTCCCGGCCTGCTGACGGCGGCGCTGCTGGTGGCCGTGGACGTGATGAAGGAGCTGCCGGCCACCCTGCTGCTGCGGCCGTTCGGCTGGGACACCCTGGCCGTGCAGATCTTCGAGCTGACCTCGGAGGGCATGTGGCAGCGAGCGGCCCTGCCGGCGGTGGCGCTGGTGGCGCTGGGGCTGGTGCCGGTGGTGCTGTTGGTCAGCCGTTCGGCGCAAGGGCATGTGGCCCGCCGGCAGCCGGAGATTCTCGAGTAGCGGCAGTCTCGCCGCGGAGCCGGGGCTATCCGGATTCACCACACCCCGTCGGGCTGGCGCCGCGATCGGCCGTCAGGGGAGTACCGGCGCGCCGCCTGCCCCGTCGGCCCGCAGGACGGCGGTTACGGCCTTGTCGGCTCATCCGGCAGGTGCGAGGCGGCCGGCAATCGGTCATCATCAAGGGCTGCGCCGAGGAGGTACTGGCCAGCGTCAGGTTTTCACGACCCTGCGCTGCCGCATCGGCCTGCCCTGGCTTCCCAGCAGGGGGCCGATATTGGCAGGTCGAGGCGTGGCCGGCCGGCTCGGTGCGAAGGGCACGATACCGACAGCAGCTCGATACGGAGACAGGAGACGATGAGCGAGGTCCCGGAGGAACTCCGCTACGCCAGGACCCATGAGTGGGCCAGGCTTGAAGATGATGGCACGGTGACGGTAGGGATTACCGACTATGCGCAGGCGGCGCTGGGCGATCTGGTCTTCATCGAAACGCCGACGGTTGGCCGGCAGGTGCAGGCGGCGGAAGCCTGCGCGGTGGTGGAGTCGGTCAAGGCCGCCTCGGATATCTACGCGCCGGTCTCTGGGGAAATCATCGACACCAACGGCGAGCTGGTCAATGCCCCGGAACTGATGAACACCGACCCCTATGGCGAGGGCTGGCTGATGCGGATCCGTCCGGACCAGCCGGACGAGCTGAACAGCCTGATGAGCGCCGAGGAATACCTCGACCTCACCAGCGAACAAGAGGAATGACCGGCAGCGCGTCGGCGCCCCGGTGCCGGCCATTCCTTCCTGCCGGGCGCAGGCGCGCCGCGGCCTGTGCCGTCAGCGAAGGTTTCAACCACCGCTTCCAGCAGGCCTTGCGGGCCGCGCTGGCAGCTCGATGCGAAGGAGATGCAGCATGGCGACAGTGACGCTCAAGGGACAGCCAATCAACACCAGCGGGACGCTGCCGGCAGTGGGTTCCCAGGCTCCGGACTTTAGGCTTACGAGCGCGGATCTCGCTGATAAGACGCTTGCCGATTTCCGCGGCAAGAAGAAGCTCCTGAACATCTTCCCGAGCGTCGATACCGGCGTCTGCGCGAAGTCGGTGCGCGAGTTCCATCAGCGCGCCGCCGCGCTGCCGGATACCGTCGTGCTCAATATCTCCGCCGATCTGCCATTCGCCCACCAGCGTTTCTGCGCAGCCGAGGGCGTGGACGGCGTCGAGTCGCTGTCGATGATGCGCTCCAGGGATTTTGCCCGCGCCTATGGCGTATTGCTGGAGGACGGCCCGCTGGCAGGACTGGCAGCCCGGGCGGTGGTGGTGCTGGATGCCCAGGACCGGGTGGTGTACACCGAGCTGGTGCCGGAAATCGGCCAGGAGCCGAACTACGAGGCGGCTCTTCAGGCGCTGCGGGCTTGAACGCAGGCTGATTTTTTACGGGGGACCGAGAGCGCCGATTGGCGGCTGCCGTCTTCCCCGGCCGGCCCTGACGCTTCGGGAGACCGCCAGTGCCGGACCCGAGCGTGCCGATCCAGCGCAGCGGCCGGCGGGCTGGCTTGCCGGGCAAGGCCGGCGTATTGTTGGCGCCTGTGGCGGCGCCCGCATTCCGGCGGCGGGATGACGGGCGAGCAAGTCTTCACCATGTATATCCGCGACTGGTGCCGGAATGCCTGCTGATCGAGCCGACCGCGACCAAATAAGAACCGGATGCCGGTACCGCCGTCATGGCGCGCGGGGCACCGACGCGAGCCGGCCGCAGGCAGGTCACAGGAGTCCCGCACAGACGGCCGATCCTGCGTCCGGACGGCATGTAGGCGGCAAGAGAACCGAGCCCGACATGGAAACGGGAGAACGTAAGCTCAACGCGTCGGCGTCACGCATGCCGCTGGCCGCCGAGCTGCGCCGGCTGATCAAGGCCTGCGGCTACAGCTGGGCCGGCCTCAGCGCAGCCTACCGCACCCAGGCTTCATTCCGTGCCGACCTGGTGGGTTGCGCGCTGATGCTGCCGGCGGCGCTATGGCTGGGACGAAGCTGGGCCGAATGCGCCTGGCTGATCAGCACCCTGGTGCTGATCCTGTTCGCCGAGGTCGTCAACTCCGCCATCGAGGCAGTGGTGGACCGGGTCGGCCTGGAATACCACGAGCTGTCGAAACGGGCCAAGGACCTGGGCTCCGCGGCGGTCTTCCTGGCGCTCGTGAACTGGCTGGTGGTATGGGCCGGCGTGGTGATCGACCGGTTCCAGTTGTTCTAACAAATCAAGAAGAAACAAATGACCGTACTGATCAGTGGCTCGCTCGCCTTCGACACCATCATGGTGTTCCCCGACCGGTTTCGGGACCGCATCCTGCCGGACCAGGTGCACATCCTGAACGTGTCATTCCTGGTGCCGCAGATGCGCCGCGAATTCGGCGGCTGCGCCGGCAACATCGCCTACAACCTGAAGCTGCTGGGCGGCGAACCGCTGATCATGGCGACCGCGGGCGAGGATTTCGGCCCCTATGCCGGCTGGCTGGCGGAGCAGGGCATCAGCGATCATCACATCAAGATAGTGCCCGGTACCTACACCGCCCAGGCCTATATCACCACCGATATCGACGACAACCAGATCACCGCCTTCCACCCGGGCGCCATGAACGAGTCGCATCAGGTCATGGTGCCGACCGATGCCGGCGCGCGATTCGGCATCGTCGCGCCGAACGGTCGCCAGGGCATGATCGACCACGCCCGCCAGTTCCGTGCTGCCGGCATCCCGTTCATCTTCGACCCAGGCCAGGGCCTGCCGATGTTCACCGGCGAGGAATTGCTCGACTTCCTCGACCAGGCCAACTGGGTCGCAGTCAACGACTATGAGTCGCGCCTGTTGCAGGAGCGCACGGGGCTGTCGCTGGAGGCGCTGGCGGCGCGGGTCGAGGCGCTGATCGTTACCCGCGGTGGCGAAGGGTCGTGGATCTACACCGGGGGCCGCCGCATCGATATTCCCGCCGCCGAGCCCGAAGCGGTGCGCGACCCGACCGGGTGCGGCGACGCTTACCGCGCCGGGCTGCTGTACGGGCTGCTCCACGGGTTGCCATGGGAGACGACCGGCCGGATCGCCTCGCTGATGGGAGCGATCAAGATCGCCCAGCCCGGCACCCAGAACCATCGCTGCACGCTGGACGAGTTCCGCCGCCGCTACCGGCAGGCTTTCGGTCAGGAGTTCTGAAGCGCGCGGCCGGTCGAAGCCGGCCGCGCGTGCCGGGCTCAGCTGTCCAGCGGCATTCCCGAGAACAGGGTGCTGAAGATCTCGATGCTCTGCACGTCGGCTTCCAGCTGCAGCTGCTCGATCAGCTGCGGGTCGAGCGGAACGCGCTGGGCGATGCTGGGGTCGATCGCCACCGACTCGCTCTCGGGACGCTGGACCTTGTAGCCGGGCTCCACTTTCTTGGTCAGCGCATTGGCGACGTGGACGAAGGCGACTTCGTCGACGAAGCGCGCCGCCGCGGTTGGCATGTGGTGGAAGGTGACGGTGGTGCGCAGCAGCTCCGGCAGCTTCCAGATCGTCAGCAGTGCCGTGCCGACAGCCGCGTGGTCGAAGCCCAGCACTTCCCGCTCGACCCGATAGAACGGCTGGTCGGATTCGGCGAAGCGGGCGAAGACCTCCGCTGCCTGCTCGGGCAGCTGGTGGTAGATCACCAGCTTGCCGATATCGTGCAGCAGTCCGGCGACGAAGATCTGCTCCGGCTGCCCGAGTCGCTGGCGGCGGGCCAGCGTGCGGGCCAGGATGCCGCAGTAGATGCTGTGGTGCCAGAAGTCCGCCATGTCGACCAGCTCGGTGCTGATCTTGTCGAAAGCGCTGGCCACCGACGTCGCCAGTACCAGCTCCCGCAAGGGGCGGGCGCCCAGCACGGTAATGGCCTGAGGGATAGTGTCGATCTTGGACGGCAGGCCGTAGTAGGCGCTGTTGACGACACGCAGAAGGCGCGCGGTGAGCGATGGATCGTGTGCGATGACTTTGCCGATATCAGCGCTGCCGTAACGTGGGTCATCGAGCATTTCGCTGATGCGATAGTAGGCCCGGGGCAGGGACACGAGGTTGCTGATATTACGCGCTAATTTTTCTGGTGTCATGCTTACGTTCCAAGCCATCGAAGACCGCCGCGGCGCAGTATAACGCCGGCAGCCGGCGGTGCTGCCGAATATGCCGCGCTGTGCCGGCGGCATGCATTCATTCGCGGGATGCTATCATCCGCCGCATGTCGATTCAGCTCACGATGACCGCCTCACCGACCGTCGACGCGATTACCGGTCTGATGCCGCAGGCTCGCCAGCTGCCTTCGTCCAATCACGATGCGCGGCCGGCAGGTGTCGAGATCGACCTGCTGGTCATCCACAGCATCAGTCTGCCGCCGGGCGAGTTCGGCGGCCCTTACGTCGACCAGCTGTTCACCAATTGCCTTGCCCCCGATATCCATCCCTATTTCGCCGGCCTCCAGGGGCTCAGGGTTTCGTCCCACCTGCTGATTCGCCGCGATGGCGAGCTGGTACAGTACGTGCCGTTCGGCCGTCGTGCCTGGCACGCCGGGGTATCGCGCTGGGGAGGGCGATCGGCCTGCAACGACTTTTCCATCGGCATCGAGCTGGAAGGCTGCGACGACAAGCCGTATACAGAAGCGCAGTATCGCAACCTGATCGCTGCGGTGGCGGCCATCCAGGCAGCCTATCCGGCCATCACCCTGGACCGTGTGGTCGGGCATTGCCACATCGCGCCCGGACGCAAGACCGACCCGGGGCCGTATTTCGACTGGGCACGGCTGCGGAGCGGGCTGACGCAGCAATAAAACATGATCTCGACAGCGGGGACACCATGCGACTGATCGCCATCTTACTGGCTCTCTGGGCGAACCACCATCCGCGGTCGGTAGAGCGCTGGCGCCGGCCGGATCCTTTCCTGCGTTATCTGGACTGGATCTGGGACCGGCTGCCGGCAAGTGCCGACAACCGCGGTGCGCTGCGCCTTGCTGCCGGGCTGCTGCCGCCGGTCCTGCTGTTCTGGTTGCTGCAGCTCTGGCTCGACGACTGGCTGCTCGGCATCGGTGAGATGCTGCTGGGCGTCTGGGCCCTGGTGTTCCTGCACGGGCCGGGGCGAGTCGACGATCAGGTCGAGGAGTTCCTTGATGCCTGGCGCGAGGGACGGCTCGATGGCGCTCGTGCAGCGGCGGCCCGGTTGGCTGACCGGGAGGTCGAGGCGGTCGGCGACGCACAGTTGCCGGCCACGGCGCTGGAGGGCCTGTTCTGGCAAAGCTATCGGCGGTTGCTGGGCGGGATTTTCTGGCTGCTGATTATCGGCCCGATCGGCCCGGTGGCGCTGCGGCTGGCCTGGCTGGCTCGCGACGCTGCCGCCGAACGCGGCGGAACGGATGAGCTGGCCCGTGCTGCCGACAAGGTCATGCACGTACTCGACTGGCTCCCGGCCCGTGCCGCTGCGCTCTCCTTCGGCCTGGCGGGGAGCTTCGTGCACGCCTTCGACGGCTGGCGCAACTCCCAGGAAGAGCCGGACGCCGGCTTGCGGGAACTGGTCACCGCCGCCGGGCTCGGTGCCTTGGATGTGGACCGGCCGCCCAGCGATGCCGAGGACGTCGAGGACATGCTCCGCGATGGCCGCGACCTTGTCGGTCGCAGCCTGATGGTGTGGGTTGCGGTCGCCGCGCTGCTGACCATCGCCGGCTGGCTGTACTGAGGCCTCGCGCAATCCGTGCGGGGTAAGTGCCGGCAGGCGGGCGGAAGCTGCGCCCGCCGATATTCCCGGGGACCGAACTAGCCTAGCGCGCCGCTGTCGCAGCCTGGGCAATCGATACTGGTGCGCTGGCGCGGGCCGTCGAGGCGGACGGCCGTCAGCTGCCCGCCCCACAGGCAGCCGGTATCAATGGCAAGCACGCCGTCGGCGTCGCGGAAGCCAAGGGCAGACCAGTGGCCGCAGATAATGGTGGGGCCGTCATAACGGCGACCAGGGACGGCGAACCAGGGGATGTGTCCGGGCGGACGGTTGGCGAGCGAGCCCTTGTAGTTGAGCAGCAGCCGGCCGTCGCTGTCGCAGCAGCGCATGCGGGTCAGAGCGTTGGTGATGTAGCGCAGGCGCGCGGTGCCGGTCAGCGATTCTGACCACAGGTCGGGTTCGTTGCCGTAGATATCCCGCAGGAAGGTCGAATAATCCGGGCCGCGCAGCGCCGATTCCACCTCGGCCGCACAGCGCTTTGCAGTGGCCAGGTCCCAGCCCGGGGGAATGCCGGCGTGGGTCATCAGATAGCCCAGCCTGGGGTCGTGGTGCAGCAGCGGCTGCATGCGCAGCCAGTGCATCAGGTCATCGACGTCAGGAGCTTCGAGCACCTGCTGGATGGTATCGCTGGATTTGGGGTGGACATGGCCGAGCCAGGCGGCGAGCAAGTGCAGGTCGTGGTTGCCGAGAACGGTCACGACCCGGTCGCCGAGGCCCTTGACGAAACGCAGTACCGCCAGCGAGTCCGGCCCCCGGTTCACCAGGTCCCCGGTCAGCCAAAGCCTGTCCCGCGCCGGGTCGAAGCCGATGCGGTCGAGCAGCTGGCGCAGGCTATCGGCACAGCCCTGGATGTCGCCTATCGCGTAGATCGCCAACTTGGGTTGTCCATAGAGCGGTGAGTGATCTCTCTGCCGATAACCTCGGCCGGAACCGCGGCGTGAGCGACGGTCAATGGAGCGTCCGGGGCATCGCCAGCGTGAACACCGGGATCGGCGCGTCGAAGCTGCGGCCGTCGTCGGCCAGCATCCGGTAGCTGCCGCGCATGCTGCCGACCGGCGTCTCCAGCAGGGCACCGCTGGTGTAGCGGAACAGGCCGCCGGGCGGCAGATAGGGCTGCTCCCCTACCACGCCTTCGCCCCGCACTTCGCGCTCCTGGCCGTTGGCATCGACGATGAGCCAGTGACGGCTGATCAGGCGGGCGGCGACAGTGCCGGTATTCCGGATCGTGATGGTGTAGGCGAAGACGTAGCGGTTTTCGTTTGGCGCCGACTGATCCTCCAGATACGCGGGCTCGGCACGAACCTCGATCCTGTACTTGTTGGCGTCGTCCGACATTTCTTCAAGCCGCGACGGTTCAGCGTGCCGCCTGCCGCTCGAGAGTGGCGGTCTTTTCCTCCAGCGCCTGCAGCAGGTTGCGGTATGACACCACGAAGGCCTCGACGCCTTCCCGCTCCAGCCGATCGGTGACGGCGGCAAGGTCGATACCCAGTGCCTGGATCTCGGCCAGCACCTGCGGCGCTTCGCTCAGTCCGTCCCGCAACCGGGGAGCCGGCTGGCCGTGATCGCGGTAGGCGGCATAGGTGGCCGGCGGCAGGGTGTTGACGGTGCGGTCGGCAATCAGCTCTTCGACGTACAGCACATCGCTGTAGTCGGGGTTCTTGGTGCCGGTGCTGGCCCACAGCAGCCGCTGTACCTGGGCGCCGGCCGCCTTCAGGGCGGCGAAGCGCTCACCGTCGAACAGGTCAAGGAAGGCCTGGTAGGCGACCCGGGCGTTGGCGATCGCGGCCTTGCCCAGCAGGCGGCTGTCCGCACCCCGCTCGACGAGCAGCTTGTCCACTGCCGTGTCGACCCGGCTGACGAAGAAGCTGGCGACCGAAGCGACATGATCCACCGGCTTGCCGGCGCGCAGCCGCGCTTCCAGACCGCGGATGTAGGCTTCCGCCACCGCGACGTAGCGATCGACGGCAAACAGCAGGGTGACGTTGACGTTGATGCCGTCGGCGATCAGCGTTTCGATGGCCGACAGGCCCTCGCGGGTAGCCGGCACCTTGATCATCACGTTCGGCCGGTCCAGCCAGGCGTGCAGCTTGCGTGCCTCGGCGACCGTGCCGGCCGCGTCGTGGGCCAGGGTCGGGGAGACTTCGATGCTGACCATGCCGTCGCGGCCGCCGGTGGCATCGTACACCGGTCGCAGCACGTCGGCGGCGGCGCGGATGTCCTCCACCGCCAGGTGGTTGAACAGTTCGGCTGCGTCCCATTCCGGATGGGCGCGGGCGGCTGCTTCGAGCTCGGCATCGTAGGCGCTGCCGCCAGTGATGGCCTTTTCGAAGATGGTGGGATTGGAAGTCACGCCGGCCAGTCCGTCTTCCTCGACGAGGCGGGCGAGTTCGCCGGTGCGCAGCATGGTGCGGGTGATGTTGTCGTACCAGACGCTCTGGCCGTAGCTGCCCAGGGACTTCAGCGGATTCGTGCTCATAGGAATGCGGTTCTCGTCAGACGCGGCGGTGAAAGCAGGGCATTGTAAACGTTGTGCGCCGCGTCAGAAACCAATCCGTGCCCAGGCTGTGACGCAGGAGCCGCCGGTTCAGATGCGTACCGCCAGCACGTCGCATGGGGCGCCGTGCAGCACGGCGTTGGCGGTGGAGCCGAGCAACAGGGCCAGCCCGTGCCGGCCGTGGCTGCCGTCCAC
>JAJUFY010000311.1 GCA_029263635.1 Ectothiorhodospiraceae bacterium
GACGGCGTCGACTACCATGCGGCGGCCGACCTGACCGGCCAGGCCAACCACCTGGGCGTCACCATCAACGCCGACATCATCAAGCAGAAGCTGCCCGAGAATAACGGCGGCTTCACGGCGATCGGCTTCGGCAAGACCCATCCGAAGATGTACTCGGAGCTGACCACCGACCACCCGATCGACCTGTGCCGCTACCAGGTCGCCAACTGCTACATGGGCCGCGCCGGCCTGATCAACTCCGGTGGCGAGTCCAAGGGCGAGAGCGACCTGGCCGATGCGGTGCGCACGGCGGTGATCAACAAGCGTGCCGGCGGCATGGGCCTGATTTCCGGCCGCAAGGCCTTCCAGAAGCCGCTGAAGGAAGGCGTAGCGCTGCTGAACGCGATCCAGGACGTCTACCTGTCGAAGGACGTCACCATCGCCTGAGCCAGGCCAGGCTTGCCAAAACAGCGAAGGGCCCCGTCAGGGGCCCTTCGCGTTTCCGGCCGCCGCCGGGAATAAAAAAACCGGTCCGACAATGGGGGGGGATGGATCGGACCGGTCGATAAACCGCTGCTCGACTGCTTTCATGCCAGTCGGCATATCATTCCGACCGAGCTGCCCTGCGGAAGTTCCGCAGTCTTGCTCACGTCGAGATCTGTAATGCGGTCGGCGCGACGAATTTCAAGAGGGGCTAATACAGCCGGGATCAGCGCTCGGTCGCGTCATCGACCCTGTCGCCTGCCTCATCGACCGCCTCGTCGACTTCTTCCCCAGCCTGCTCCATCGGCCCTTCCTGCTCGCAACCGGCCAGCATGCTGATGCTCACACCGAACAACAGCGCCATCACGAATCTATGCATCATCGTCTCCATGGGTCTTAGCGTTGCGCCGCGGCGGCTGCGCCGACGGTCAGGGCTTTATCTAAGGGCCGGACGGCACTATTCAACGGAGCATTGGGGCCGGCAGGCGCTTGCCGGCCGGGAGATGCCCAATGGATACATTCCCGCTCCCCCGCCGGCTGCACAACGCAGCAGGCCGGGTGCGCACGCTCGGCATCGAGCTGGAGTTCGCCGGCCTGGAGATCGCCGATATCGACGGCATCATCGTCGAGCTGTACGGAGGCCGGCCGGAGCCGGTCAGCCGGTTCGAACACAAGATCGTCGACACCTGCCTGGGCCGCTTCACCGTCGAGATCGACCTGGCGCTGCTCAAGGAACGCAGCTACCTGAAGCTGCTCGATTTCCTGGGCGTGGAACTGGCGCCGGACTCGCTGCGGCAGGCCGAGGATGCGCTGGCACGGCTTGCCGCGACCCTGGTCCCGCACGAGATCGCCAGCCCGCCGCTGCCGATAACCGAGGCACACCGGCTGGAACGGCTGCGCGAACGCCTGCAGGCCGCCCAGGCGCTTGGCACCAAGGCGGCGATGTATTACGCCTTCGGGCTGCAGTTCAATCCGGAAGCGCCGGCGCTGCAGGCCGGCACCATCCTCGCTTATCTGCGCGCCTTCCTGCTGCTGGCCGACTGGTTGGAGCAGCGTGCCCAGATCGCGCTGGCGCGGCGCCTTTCCCCGTTCATCAACGGTTTCCACCAGCCCTACATCCGCGCCGTGCTGGACCCGGATTACGCTCCCGACCTGGCACGGCTGATCGACGACTACATCGCCGCCAATCCGACCCGCAACCGGCCGCTGGACCTGCTGCCCCTGTTCGCCCACCTGGATCCGGAGCGGGTGGCGCGCGGCCTGGACGACGCCAAGGTCAAGATCAACCCCCGGCCTACCTTCCACTACCGGCTGCCGAACAGCCTGATCGACGATCCGGACTGGACGCTGGCCCGGGAGTGGGCGGGCTGGGTAGCGGTGGACGACCTGGCCCAGGATCCGACCAAAATCCGGCGGATGAGCATCGACTACCTCGAACAGCGCAGCCTGCTCGCGGTCGGCTATGACGAACAGTGGGCGGCGCGAGTGGCGCAGGAGTGGCTGAGCGACCAAAACCAAGCATCGGCGTGACGGGACCCGACAAGGGGGGACTGGCGGCCTGGTGGTTCACCCGGCTGGCGGTCTGGCGTGCCGGCGGCCGTGCGGTACGCATTACCCCAAAGCGGCCGCGCGACCTCAGCCGCCTCGACGGGCTGATCATCGGCGGCGGTGCCGATGTCGATCCAACCCTGTACGGCGAAACGGACGACGAGCCGCTGGAATCGCTGAAAACGCAGGAACGCAGCCTCCACCGCTGGCTGCTGTCGCTGCTGCTGTTCCCGCTGATCTATCTGGCGCGCCGCCTGCTCAGCACCATGGCCAACCCGCCCGGCGGCGACCCGGACCGCGACGCGCTGGAATCGGCCCTGATCCGGGAAGCACTGCAACGGAGCCTGCCGGTGCTGGGCATCTGCCGCGGCGCCCAGCTGCTGAACGTGGTCGCCGGCGGTACCCTGCACCGCGACCTGGACGACGTCTACGTAGAGGCGCCGCAGCTCACCACGGTCTGGCCGGCCAAGCGGATCCAGATCGAACCGGACAGCCGGCTGGCGCGCCTGCTCGGCTGCACCGGCTGCCGGGTCAACTCGCTGCACAGCCACGCCGTCAATGCGCTGGCGCCGGGCATGCGGGTGGTCGCTCGCGAACCCAACGGCGTGGTACAGGCCATCGAGCACTGCGAACTGCCCTTTGCCATCGGCGTGCAATGGCATCCGGAATACCTGCCGCAGCGGCGCGACCAGCAGGCCCTGTTCCGGGAACTGGTACGGCAGGCGCGGGAACATCCTGCCGTCCGGTAGGCCACCGCTCTCCGGCAGGCGGCCAACTCATAAGCTAAGAACCATTTCGCCCCGAGGCAGCCGGCCAGCTATGCCATAATGTCCGGTCCTTTCTCCGCCCATCGTCAATGTAGAGCCGCCATGACCGACCGCATCGCCCGCCTCAAGGC
>JAJUFY010000192.1 GCA_029263635.1 Ectothiorhodospiraceae bacterium
AGATCCAGGCCAAGTGGAAACGCCCGCCGCGGGAATGGCATGCCGCCAAGGCACAACTGGCGATACAATTCGCCGAGCGGTTCACGCTGAGCGACTGACTCAACTACCGGCTCGCACACAGAATTCAGGACACTCCCTTCCACCACCAGCTTGATCTGGCGGCCATGCACGCCGCCGCTCTTGTTCACCTCATCAAAGCGCATGCGCATGCCGTTCACCGAGCCGACGCCCCAGCCGGCCACCGGACCGGAAAGCGCGGTGTGCATGCCGAACACGACTTCCTTCTTGCTGACCCCCTGGCTTGCCGCCTGGGCGCCGCCGGCCACCGCCAGGCCGAGCGCGGCGGTCATCGTCAATGTGGCGATCTTGCTGTGCATGGGGTTCTCCTCCCGTTGTTGTTCTAGTGGCTGTACATGCTGTCGATCAGGTCCTTGTACTTCTCGCTGACGAACTTGCGCTTGAGCTTCATGGTCGGCGTCAGCTCCTCGTCCTCGGCGGTCAGCTGCTGGTCGATCAGGCGGAAGCGCTTGATGGTCTCGACCCGGGCGAGGTGCTGATTCACTTTCTCGATTTCCCCCCAGATCAGGTCCTGCACCTCGGGCGCACGGCACAGGCTGGTGTAGTTGGTGAAGGGGATGTCGTGGTCCTGGGCGAATTGCTCGACGTTCTCGTGATCGATCATCACCAGGCAGGTCAGGTACGGCCGCTGGTCGCCGATCACCACGGCGTCGTTGATGTAGGGCGAGAACTTCAGCTGGTTCTCGATCTCGCTGGGGGTGATGTTCTTGCCGCCGGCGGTGATGATGATGTCCTTCATGCGGTCGGTGATGCGCAGAAAGCCGTCCTCATCGACACTGCCCACATCGCCGGTGCGCAGCCAGCCGTCGGCGTCCAGGACTTCCGCCGTCTTCTCCGGCTGATTCAGGTAGCCCACGAAGTTCAGCGGGCCGCGGACCATGATTTCGCCGTCGGCCGACAGCTTCAGCTGCGTGCCGTCGATCGCCTTGCCGGCGCTGCCGAGCTTCATGTTTCCTTGCCAGTTGCTGGTGATCACGCCGGTGGTCTCCGTCTGGCCGTAGAGCTCGTACATGTTCACGCCCAGGGCCATGTACCAGCGGATCAGGTCGGGTGAGATCGGTGCGGCGCCGGTGACGGTGAAGCGCACCCTGTCCAGGCCGAGCAGCCGGCGGATATTGCGGAACACCGCCCACTCCGCGAGCAGCCGCAGTGCCCGCAGCGACAGCGGTAGCGGCCGGCCGGCCAGGCGGTAGTCGACGGTGCGCAGGCCGACCGCCAGCGCGGTCCGGTAGGCCCACTGGCCGAAGCGGGTGGCATCCTTCATCTGCAGCGTGATGCCGGAGTAGAACTTCTCCCAGATGCGCGGCACCGCGAAGAAGACCGTGGGCGACACCTCGCGGATGTTCTCCGGCACCGTCTCCAGGTTCTCGGCAAAGCTGATGGTGGTGCCGGCCGCGAGCGGCCACAGCACCGAGAACGAGCGTTCGGCGATGTGGCACAGCGGCAGGAAGGACAGCTGCTCGTCGCTGTCGTAGACCGGCAGCCGCTGCAGTGCGAGCGTCATCTGCGCCAGGCAGTTGCGCTGCGACAGCATCGCTCCCTTGGGCGGGCCGGTGGTGCCGGAGGTATAGATCAGCATGGCGATATCGTCAGGCCGGGACTGGTCGATCAGCCTGTCCCACAGCTCCGGCTGGCTGGCCTGCAGCTCCTCGCCCAGGGCGTACAGGCTGTCGAGGCTGATCACCATCCCGTCGCTGAAATCGCGCAGGCCTTCCATGTCATAGACGATGACCTTGGCGATGCCGGGCATCTGCTCGCGCAGCTCGAGGTATTTGTCCAGCTGTTCTTCGTTCTCGACGAACAGGAAACGGGTGGCGGAATCGTTGACCAGGTAGGCGAGCTGACGTGCCGAGTCGGTGGCGTAGACGCCGTTGGTAATGCCGCCGGCGCATTGCGTGCCTATATCGGTGAACAGCCATTCCTTGTTGTTCTCCGACAGGATCGAGACGACCTCGCCGCGCCGCAGGCCCAGGGCGACCAGCCCCAGGCCGACTGCCCGGGCCCGGCGGCCGTATTCGGTCCAGCTGACCGACTGCCAGATCCCCAGCGACTTCTCGCGCATGGCGGTCTTGGCGCCATACTCACGCACCCGCTGCCGGAACAGCTTGGGCAGCGTGTCGCAGCCGGCGATCTCGAACCGCGCTTGTACAGGCTGCGACTCGCTTTGCGGCAGTGGCTCGATTGCGCTGGTCGTGCTCACGGCGCTATCTCCAGGTCTTGCGGCGTTTCCAGCGGCGCTGGCCGCGCACGCCGCTGTCCTTGATGCCCAGATAGAACTCTTGCACGTCCTGGCTTTGCATCAGCTGTTCGCAGCTGTTCTCCATGACGATGCGGCCCACCTCCAGCACATAGCCGTACCGGCCGGCCTTGAGCCCCATGACGGCGTTCTGCTCGACCAGCAGCATGCTGACGCCGTGCTCGCGGTTGAGGCGGACGATGATGTCGAAGATCTCGGTGACCAGTCGCGGCGACAGGCCCAGCGACGGCTCGTCCAGCAGCATCAGCCGCGGCTTGGCCATCAGTCCGCGGCCGATCGCCAGCATCTGCTGCTGACCGCCGGACAGATAGGCTGCCTGTTGGTCGGCGCGCTCGCGCAGTACCGGGAAGTACTCGTAAACCAGCTCCAGATCGCGGCGAATGCCGGCGCGGTCGCGGCGGTTGTAGGCGCCCAGTTCCAGGTTCTCGCGCACCGTGAGAAAGGGGAACACTTCGCGCCCTTCCGGCACATGGGCGATGCCCTGGCGCGCCACCCAGTCCGGATCGCGCTTGCTGATCTCGCGGCCGGCGAAGCGGATGGAGCCCTTCTGCGGATCCATGGCGCCGGAGATGGTCTTGAGAATGGTGGTCTTGCCGGCGCCGTTGCCGCCCAGGATGGTGACGATGCTGCCTTCCTGGACGTCCAGGCTGACGCCGCGGATCGCCATCACCGGACCGTAGTAGGTCTCGATGTTGCGCACGCTCAACAGGGGCTCAGGCATGCTCGTCGCTCCCCAGATAGGCCCGTACCACCGCCGGGTCCTGCTGCACCTCGCTGGCGCTGCCCTGGGCCAGCACGCGGCCGTCGGCCAGTGCCAGTACCCGGTCGGAGACCTGCGACACCAGCCCCATGTCGTGCTCGACCATGATGATGGTGATGCCCAGCTCCCGTTTGATGTCCTCGATCCAGAAGGCCATGTCCTGGGTTTCTTCGACGTTCAGGCCGGAGGCCGGCTCGTCCAGCAGCAGCAGCTTGGGCTGGGTGCAGAGGGCGCGGCCGAGCTCCACCACCTTGCGGACGCCGTAGGGCAGATTGGCGACCAGCTGGTCGCGGTAGTGCTGCAGGTCCAGCAGGTCGATCACTTCCTCGGCGCGCAGCCGGTGGGTCAGCTCGGCCTGCCGTACCGACGGCAGAAACAGCAGCTCGGAGAGCAGGTTGCTGCGCTTGTGCACGTGGCGGCCGACCAGCAGGTTCTGCAGCACCGAGGCGTGCTCGAACAGCTCGATGTTCTGGAACGTGCGGGCAATGCCGAGTCCGGCGATGCGGTGCGGCGGCGTGGTGGTGATGTCCTCGCCGTCGAAGAGGAGCCGGCCCGAGGTCGCATCGTAGATGCGGCTGATCAGATTGAAAATGGTGGTCTTGCCGGCGCCGTTGGGGCCGACGATGGTGAAGATCTCGCCGCGCTGGACGGTGAAGCTGACGTCATCGACGGCGCGGATGCCGCCGAAACTGACGCCCAGCCGCTCGGCCACCAGCATGGGCTGGGCAGTCATTGCAGGCGCTCCGTCTTGAGGAAGACCTTCTGCCGCTTGAAGGTCGCCTTGCGGTACAGCGGGAAGATGTCGAAGTACAGCTTGACCTTGCGCCAGCGGCCGTAGAGGCCCTGCGGCTCGAAGATGATGAACAGCATCAGGATCAGGCCGAAGATGCCGGCTTCCAGGCCGGGGGTGTTGGCCACGCCCGGCGGCAGGTAGTCGCGCAGGATTGCCAGGGCCTGCGGCAGAAAGCCGATGAACAGGGCGCCGTAGATCGCGCCGTGCAGCGAGCCGAGGCCGCCGACCACCACCATCAGCAGCAGCTGTATCGACAGGATGATGTTGAAGGCATCCGGCGCCAGATAGCTGAGCTTGTGCGCGAACAGGCCGCCGGCAAGCCCGGTGATGCCGGCCGACAGGCCAAAGGCGATGGCTTTGTAGCGGGCCAGCGGGATGCCCATGCTCTGCGCGGAGATCTCGGAATCGCGGATCGCCATCAGCGCCCGGCCGGTGGGCGCGCGCAGCAGGTTGGCGCAGCCCAGCAGCACCAGGATCAGCACCGCCAGGCAGACGAAGTAGAACTGCCAGGGCTCGGTCAGCGACACGCCGAACAGCACCGGATGGTCCACCGCCATGCCCTGGAAGCCGCCGGTGATGGACTTCAGGTTGATTACCAGCTGTTCGACGATGATGGCAAAGGCCAGGGTGGCGATGGCCAGATAAATGCCGGTCATGCGCGAGGCCGGCAGCGCGATCAGCAGCCCGGCGGCGGCGGAGATCAGGCCTGCAGCCGGCAGCGCCAGCAGAAACGGCCAGCCGTGGCCGACCAGATAGGCATGGGCATAGGCGCCGATGGCAAGAAAGGCGGCATGGCCCAGGCTGACCAGGCCGGTGTAGCCGACCAGCAGCATCAGTCCGAGCCCGGCGATGGCGTAGATGAAGATCATCGACAGCTCGCCGATGTAGAAGGCATCCAGCAGCAGGGGCGCCAGCAGCAGGGCAAGCAGCAG
>JAJUFY010000027.1 GCA_029263635.1 Ectothiorhodospiraceae bacterium
AGATAGGCGCCGCGGTGGTGGTAGACCACGCCCTTGGGCTTGCCGGTGGTGCCGGAAGTGTAATTGAGCGCGATCGCCTGCCACTCGTCGGCCGGGTTCTGCCAGGCGAATTCCGGGTCGCCCCCGGCGATGAAGGCCTCGTAGTCCAGCTCGCCGAGCCGCTCGCCGTCGCCCTGGTAGAGCGGGTCGTCGACGTCGACCACCAGCGGCTTGCGCTCCACCAGTTCCAGCACCTTGGCGATGGTGCCGGAGAACTCGCGATCGGTGATCAGCACCTTGGCGCCGCCGTGGTCGAGCATGTAGGCGATCGCTTCGGCATCCAGGCGGATGTTGAGGGCGTTGAGCACGGCACCGGCCATCGGCACGCCGAAATGCGCCTCCAGCATCTCCGGGGTATTGGGCAGCATCACCGCCACCGTGTCGCCGACGCCCACCCCGCGCTGCGCCAGCGCCGAGGCCAGCTGCCGGCAGCGCCGATAGGTTTCCGCCCAGCTGCGGCGCAGCGGGCCGTGGATCACGGCGGTCCGCAGCGGGTAGACGCTGGCCGTCCGCTCGATGAACGTCAGCGGCGACAGCGGCACGTAGTTGGCCGCGTTCTGGTCCAGGTCCTGGTCGTAGATGCTGTGCATGGGACTCCTCCTCCGCCGGCTCCGGCGCGATTGCGCCGGCCGCGATTACATCTTCGGTAAGAGCGACGCCCCGGCCGGGCAAGGCCCTCTCGCCCCGCCCCTCTCCAACGCGGAAGGCATCGCTCCTACGGCAATACTACGCTTCGCGCTTGGTCGCTTGCGGCTGCGCGGCGGCAGCGGGGCGGGCCCGGGTCGGCCGCCCCCGCAGGCGCCGCAGCAGCTCCTGCAGCTCGCCGACGATGCCGCGGCGGAACACCAGCACGCAGACGATGAACGTGATGCCGACGATCACCGTCACCCAGGAGCCCATCCAGCTCAGCCGGGAGTGCAGCGAAACCACCGTGAAGGCGCCCACCATCGGCCCTGTGATGGTGCCGACGCCGCCGACCAGCGTCATCAGCACCACCTCGCCGGAAGTCGCCCAGTTGACGTCGGTCAGCGAGGCGAACTGGAACACCACCGCCTTGGTCGCACCGGCCAGCCCCGACAGCGTTGCCGACAGCACGAAGGCGATCAGCTTGAAGCGGCTCACGTCATAGCCCAGCGACAGCGCCCGCGGCTCGTTCTCGCGGATCGCCTTCAGCACCTGCCCGAACGGCGAATCGACGATGCGGGCGATCAGCCAGAAGCCGAACAGGAAGATGGCCAGCACGAAGTAGTACATGTTCAGGCTGTCGTTGAGGTCGATGAACCCCAGCAGCCGCCCGCGCGGCACCCCCTGCAGGCCGTCCTCGCCGCCGGTGAACGACGATTTCAGCGCGACGAAGTACACGATCTGCGCCAGCGCCAGGGTGACCATGGCGAAGTAGATGCCCTGCCGGCGGATCGCCAGCTTGCCGAACACGACGCCCAGCAGGCAGGCCACCAGGGTGCCGGTCAGGATGCCCAGCTCGGTGGGGAAGCCCCAGACCTTGATCGAGTGCCCGGCGGCGTAGGCGGCGGCACCGAAGAATGCGGCATGCCCGAACGACAGCAGCCCCGTGTAGCCGAGCAGCAGGTTGAAGGCGCAGGCGAACAGCGCGAAGCACAGCAGCTTCATCACGAAGACGGGATAAAGCACGTACGGGGCGACCAGGCCCAACGCGATGAGAATGATCCACAGCCAGCGGTTCATGCCTCACTCCCTGCCGAACAGGCCGGCCGGCCGCACCAGCAGCACGATCGCCATGATGATGAAGACGACGGTGCTGGACGCCGGCGGATAGACCACCTTGGTGATCCCCTCGATCATGCCCAGCCCCAGGCCGGTGACGATGGCGCCCATGATCGAGCCCATGCCGCCGATCACCACCACCGCAAACACCACGATGATCAGCTCCGCTCCCATCAGCGGGCTGACCGAGTAGATCGGCGCCGCCAGCACGCCGGCCAGCGCCGCCAGCCCGACGCCGAAGCCGTAGGTCAGCGTGATCAGCAGCGGCACGTTGATGCCGAGCGCCTGCACCAGATCCGGATTCTCGGTGCCGGCCCGCAGGATCGCCCCCAGCTTGGTGCGCTCGATCAGGTACCAGGTCAGCAGGCAGACCAGCAGCGAGAACACCAGCGCGAACAGCCGGTATTTCGGGAAGAACATGAAGCCGAGGTTGACCACGCCATCGAGCATTTCCGGCTTGCCCGGATAAGGGGTGCCCGCCGTGTTGTAGTAGTTGGTGAACAGGCCCTGCAGCACCAGGGCGATGCCGAAGGTGAGCAGCAGGCCGTACAGGTGGTCCAGGCCCGCCAGCCGCTTGAGCATGGTACGGTCAACGAGCACGCCGAGCAGGCCGACGAACAGCGGCGCCAGCAGCAGCGCCCACCAGAAATTGATCTGCAGGTCGGGCATGCCGATCCAGCCGCCCAGCTGGGTCAGGCCGATCAGGGCGGCGAAGGCACCCAGCATGTAGAACGCCCCGTGGGCGAAATTGACGATGTTCAGCAGCCCGAAGATGACAGCGAGCCCGAGGCTGAGCATGGCGTAGAAAGCGCCGTTGTTCAGGCCGAGCATGCCCTGAATCAGGATCGCCTTGAAGGAAATGTCCACGGCTTGCGTCTCCCGCGTGGTCCAGCACCCGGCGGTGGCGCGGACGGCTGCTGCCGCCCGCGGCCGCCGTCACACAACCGACCTCAGCTGCTCTTCTTGACGAGCGGGCACTTGCTCTCGCTGAGCGGGATGAAGGCCTTCTCGGCAGGGATGGTGTCGATCACCTTCACCAGATCCCACTCGCTCTTCGACTCCTTGGGCGACTTCACCTCCATCAGGTACATGTCGTGCACCACCCGGCCGTCCGGACGCAGCTTGGCGTTCTTGTGGTACATGTCGTTGAAGGTCATCTTGCCGAGCTGGGCGCGTACGGCCTTGCCCTGGTCTGTGCCGGCCGCCTCGACCGCCTTCAGGTACTGCGTGACGGCCGAGTAGACGGCTGCCTGGTCGCTGGTGGGCGCGGCGTTGTGGCGCTGCATGAAGCGCTTGGTGAACTCCCGCGTCTCGTCGTTCATGTCCCAGTACCAGCTGTCGGTGAACTTCAGCCCCTGCGCGGTCTGCAGGCCCAGGCTCTTGACCTCGGAAATGAACACCAGCAGGCCCACCAGCTGCTGCTCGCCGCGGCCGATGCCGAACTCGCCGGCCTGCTTGATGGTGTTGGTGGTGTCCTGGCCGGCGTTGGCCAGCGCGATGACGTTGGCGCCGGAACCCTGCGCCTGCAGCAGGTACGACGAGAAGTCGTTGTTCGGGAACGGATGCCGCACCGCGCCGACGTTCTTGCCGCCCGTCGCCTTGACCACGTTCGAGGCGTTCTCCTCAAGCGAGTGGCCGAAGGCGTAATCGGCGGTGATGTAGAACCACTTGTCGCCGCCGGCGCGGATCACCGGGTCGGCGATGCCGACCGCCAGCGCATAGGTGTCGTAGGCGTAGTGGATGCCCAGCGGCGTGCACTGCTCGTTGGTAAGCGCCGTGGAGCCGGCGCCGGTGTTGATGGTCAGCACGCCCTTGTCGGTCGCAAGCCGCTGCACGGCCAGGGCGACACTGGAGGTGTCCATGTCGGCGATCATGTCGACGCCTTCGCGGTCTATCCACTCCCGGGCCACCGCCGAGCCGATGTCCGGCTTGTTCTGGTGGTCGGCCGAGAGGATCTGCACCGGCTTGCCCAGCACCTTGCCGCCGAAGTCCTCGACTGCCATCTGCGCGGCAACCACCGATCCCTTGCCGGAGATCGCCGCATACGGCCCGGAAGCGCCGTTCATGATGCCGATCTTCACCACGTCCCCGGAAATTCCCTGCGCGTGGGCCGTGCCGGCCAGCAGCGCGGCCGCAACGGCCAGCGCGATCGTCTTGTTGCTCATCCTTGTTCTCCTCCTCGGTTTTTGCGGTTGGCTCAAACGCTCAACAGGCTGTTGATACGGTCCTTGTTTTCGTCCAGGTCTTCCTTGTCGATCATTGCCGCCACCCGGCCGTGCTCGATCACGTAATGCCGGTCGGCCAGCGGTGCCGCGAAATGGAAGTTCTGCTCGACCAGCACGATGGTGTAGCCGCGCGCCTTGAGCTTGCGGATCACCTCGCCCAGGGTCTGCACGATCACCGGCGCCAGCCCTTCGGTGATCTCGTCCAGCAGCAGCAGGTAGGCGCCGGGGCGCAGGATGCGGGCAATGGCGAGCATCTGCTGCTCGCCGCCGGACAGCTTCGAGCCCTGGCTGCTGCGCCGCTCCTTGAGGTTGGGGAACATGTCGTAGATCTCGTCCAGCGACATGCCGCCGGCGCGGATCACGGGCGGCAGCAGCAGGTTCTCCTCGACGCTCAGCGAGGCGAAGATGCCGCGTTCTTCCGGGCAGTAGCCGACCCCGAGCCGGGCGATCCTGTGCGGCGGCAGGCCGATCACCTGCCGGCCGTTGACGCTCACATGGCCGCTGCGCCGGCTCACCAGCCCGAGGATGGCTTTCAGGGTGGTGCTCCGCCCCGAGCCATTGCGGCCGAGCAGCGTCACCACCTCGCCGCGCTGCACGGTGAAGTCGACCCCGTGCAGGATGTGCGACTCGCCGTAGAAGGCGTGCAGGTCGCTGACCCGCAGGATCTCGTCCGGATAGGCCTCAAGCATGGGCGGCGCCTCCCATGTAGGCAGTGATCACGTCGGGGTTGGTGGAGACTTCGGCATAATTCCCCTCGGCCAGCACCCGGCCCCGCTGCAGCACCGTGATCCGGTCCGCCAGCCGCCCCACCACGCCGAGGTTGTGCTCCACCATCAGCACCGTGCGCCCCACCGCCACCCGCTTCAGCAGCTCGGTGATGGCTCCGACGTCCTCCGCGCCCATGCCCTGGGTCGGCTCGTCCAGCAGCAGGAGTTCCGGATCCAGGGCCAGGGTGGTGGCGATCTCCAGCGCCCGCTTGCGGCCGTAGGGCAGCTCCACCGCGGCCACATCGGCGAACTCTTCCAGGCCCACCGCGCGCAGCAGCTCCAGGGCCTGGCCGTGCAGGCTGTGCAGCGTCTTGCCGGAGCGCCAGAAGCGCAGCGAGCCGCCGTGGCGCGCCTGCAGCCCCATGCGCACGTTCTCCAGCGCCGTCATGTGCGGAAACACCGACGAGATCTGGAACGAGCGAATCATGCCGAGCTTGGCGACCTGCGCCGGGCTATGGCGGGTGATGTCGTTGCCGTTGTAGATGATCTGGCCGCGGGTCGGCGGCAGGAATTTGGTGAGCAGGTTGAAGACCGTGGTCTTGCCGGCGCCATTGGGCCCGATCAGCGCATGGATGCTGCCGCGGCGGACCCTGAGGTCGACATGGTCGACAGCCACGAAGCCCTTGAACTCCCGGACCAGCCCGCTGGTCACGAGAATGTACTCTCCCTCCATCGTCGTCCCGTCTCTTTGGTCGTTGGATAGGCCGCCCGCGGCGGATGCAGGACTGCCTACGACCCTAGCAACGGAACGACGGCGCCGACATTAGCCTTTGGTCGAAACCGGAGCCGGCAGTATGCGACTGCAACGACTGGTGGAGAGGGCGAAGTTAGCGGCAGCTCCTCATCAGCGCATCAGCAGAATCCCGCAAGCCCTTGACCGCCAATGACGGTTCCCGGTTACCCACAGATCCTGTGGATAACTCGGTGGAAAACATCTGGAAATGGGCCGCGGGGCCAGCAGTGGCGAGGGGGTGTTCCAGCTTGGCTGAAAATTAGACAACGCCGCAAGCCTTTGATTTGTGAAGGGCTTGCGGCGAAGGCAACTACTGATCAGCTTCTTCTTCAACCGCACTTTGTAACTGAGGGCGCGTGTGGACAAGATCAAGCAGATATGGCGGGGGAAGCCGGCTAGCCGGCCGCGGCGCCGCGCCCTGCCGCGTCCTCCAGCACCGCGGCCAGCACCGTCGCTACCCGCTCCTGCGCCGCCGCCGGCAAGCCGGGCCAGATCGGCAGGCTCAGCACCTCGGCCGCTGCCCGCTCCGCCTCCGGCAGCCGCACCGCCGTTCGCCGGACCGGCGCCTGCCGGTGCAGCGGCCGCGGGTAGTAGATCATGGCGCCGATGCCGGCCTCGTGCAGCCGGGCGTAGATCCGGTCCCGCCAGGCGGCCGGCACCCGCACCGTGTACTGCTGCCAGACATGCCGCTCGCTGTCGTCCGCGGGCGGCAGCCGCAGGTTCGCCAGCCCCTGCAGCAGCTCGTGGTAGCGCCGGGCCAGCCGGCGCCGCTCGGCGTTCCAGGCATCCACCTGCGGCAGCTTCACCCGCAGCAGCGCTGCCTGCAGGGCGTCCAGCCGCGAGTTGAACCCCAGCTGGACATGCACGCCGTCGCCGCGGCTGCCGTGATTGCGCAGCTGCCGGCAGCGCTCGGCCAGCGCGGCATCGTGCGTGGTGATCAGGCCGCCATCGCCGAAGCCGCCGAGATTCTTGGTCGGGTAGAAGGAAAACGCCCCCAGGGTGCCGTGGCTGCCGAGCCGGCGGCCGTCCCAGCGCGCTCCGAACGCCTGCGCCACATCTTCCACCAGCGGCACGCCCGCCTCGGCGGCCAGGGCACCGAGCGCATCCATGTCGGCCGCCGCCCCGAACAGATGCACCGTCAGGATGCAGCGGGTGCGACGGCCGAGCACGGCAGCCACGGCATCGGCCGAGAGATTGCAGGTGTCCGGATCGATGTCGGCAAAGCGCGGCCGCCCGCCGAGCCGGCTGATGGCCTCGGCAGTGGCGATGAAGGTGAACGGTGTGGTGATCACCTCATCGCCGGGCCCGATCCCCAGCGCCGCCAGGGCAATGGTCAGCGCGTCGGAGCCGCTGTTGACGCCGATGGCATGCGGCACGCCCAGATAGCCCGCCACCGCCGCCTCGAATTCCGCCACTTCCTCGCCGAGCACGCAGCGGCCGGAGCGGATCACCCGCGCCGCCGCCGCCAGTAACCCGTCTTCAAGCGCCTGCGTCTGCGGCCGCGGATCGTAGATCGGGATGAACTCAGCGGTCCGGCCCATGGCCCTTCCCTGCCGCCACCGCCGGCGGCCGCGCCGTGCAATCGCTGGTATGACGCACGAGCTGGCTGTCGGCGGCGGCCAGCAGCCGCACCACGTCCACCGCCAGCCGGGTATCGACCATCGGCGCCCGCCGCGTGCGCACGCAGGCCAGGAAGTGCTGCAGCTCGGCCCGCAGCGGCTCGCCGCCTCCGCTGTGCAGTATCCGGCTGCCGGCATCGACCGGCGTGAGATCCGCTCCGATGGCCTTGCCGTGCAGGACCACCCGCTGCGTCAGCTCGTCGTACTGCAGCATGCCGGCGCTGCCGATCAGGGTAAGCTGCCGACGCCGCTCCGGCCATGCCCAGGACACGTGCAAATGACTCTGCACGCCATTGGCGTAGGTCAGATGCAGATAGACGTCGTCCTCGACCTGCGGCTGCGCCAGGCACTGACCCTGCACCTGCAACGCCAGCGGCATCTCGCCGAGCAGCCAAAGCTGCAGCGCCAGGTCGTGCGAGCCCAGGCACCAGAGCGCATTCTCCACCGTGCGCGGCCGTCCCAGCCCCAGCCGCTCCTGATGCAGGCCGACCAGGCGGCCAATCTCGCCGGCGACAAGGCAGCGCGCCACCGTCGCCACGGCCGGCTGAAACAGGCTCAGGTGCCCGACCATCAGCAGCCGCCGGCGACGGCGGGCCAGCCGGCGCAGCGCTTCGGCCTGATCCGGATCCAGGGTAAAGGGCTTTTCAGTGAACACATCCTTGCCGGCATCGAGCGCGGCGCGGATCAGCGCATCGTGGGTAACGGCGGGAGTGGCGATCGCCACGGCGGCGACATCGCTTGCCAGCAGTGCTTCGTAACTGGGAAAACAGCGCAGCTGCGGAACCCTGCGCGCCGCCTGCTCGCAGGCGGCCGGGTCGGCATCGGCGCAGGCCGTCGGTACGCCCAACTCGTGCAGGGTGCGCAGAATGTTCCGGCCCCACGCTCCGGCTCCGACGAGACCGACGGCCGGCAATTGCTCGGTCGCCAACCGCCCCATCACTTCTCCCGATCACTGTACCCCGAAAGGCCCGGACGCGAGACATGGGGTAAGTTGCGGGCAAATCACAAGGGAATCGCCGCTCAGCTGCTTCCGCTCAGGGTGCGCAGCACCGCCAGCGACAGGGTATTCAGCGCTGCGTGAGCCAGGATCACCGGCCACAGCGTCCCCCAGTGCAGCGCCAGCCGCGCGAACACCACGCCGATCAGCGCCGTCTGCAGCACCCCCAGCCAGCCCTGGTAGAAATGCCCCAGGCCGAACAGCGCCGACGACAGCAGCACCGGCGCCCAGGTGCCCGGCAGCAGCGTCCAGCTGCGGGTGAGCAGGAAGCCGCGTGCCAGCACTTCCTCATAGAAGCCGGTGAACAGCATGGCCGCCCCCACCGCCAGCAGCGGCAGGTCGCCGGCCAGCAGTCCGGCGAAAGCCGCCAGCCGCTCCTGGTGCGACGTTACCATCTCCGGCGCCAGCTGCATGCTGAGCAGGGTAACCGCCGCATTCACGGCGAAGATCGCCAGCAGCGCCAGGAAGCCGCGCCCGAGGTCCACCAGCCGCGGCGGCTGGAAGCCGATCCGGCGCCAGCCCTGCCCGCGCCACAGCAGCAGCGCGCGCAGGCCGAGCAGGATGATCACTCCCTGCAGCACCAACACGGCCAGCAGCGGCAGCCCCAGCCGGGTGAACAGCTGCTGCCCGATCAGCGGCGCCGCGAGCGCGCCGAACACGGTAAGCCCCAGCGCCAGCATGATGTCGACCAGCGCTTGCGGGCGGGTGATGGTGGCCGAAGTCGGCCGCTTCCCTGAGGCGTTATCAGTTGGCATGTGCGTCGATCGTGCGTGTTGTGACTGGCGGCCCCCTCGGACGCTCGCAGGCAGCGCCTTGACCTGAGGTGGGGCCGACCGTGGCGGCGCAGCAGATCCGGGTCGGCTTTCGCCGCTGAGCATGGCATAAGGCGTCGGTCATGGCACGCTGCCGGGCTGCGACCGCCGGCAGCGATGCTGACCAGAAGGCAGGGCCTGAGCCTCAGGCCTCTGGCAGCAGCTGCGGATTCCAGACCACTTCCCACAGGTGCCCGTCGGGATCCTGGAAGTAGCCCGCGTAGCCGCCCCAGAAGGTCTCCTGCGCCGGCTTCACGATGGTCGCTCCCGCCTGCCGGGCCTGCTCCAGCACGGAATCGACCTCTTCCCGGCTCAGCACGTTGTGTCCGAGGGTGAACTCCGTCGGGCTCGGCCGGCCCGGCGCCAGTCCGGTGTCGTGGGCGATGCTCGCGCGCGGCCAGATCGCAAGCCTGAGGCCGGGCTGCAGGTCGAAGAAGGCGACGGCGCCATGCTCGAACTCCCGGCCGACGATGCCTTCGGTGTTCAGGCCGAGACCGTCGCGGTAGAAATGCAGGGCCCGCTCCAGATCATCCACGCCAATGGTGATGACGGTCACGCGGGGTTGCATGGGCAATCTCCATTGCAAGTCGGGAATCTGGATGTGCGGTGTGTCGGACCGGACTCGGCAGGACTGCATCCGCCGAGATCGGCGTCGATCAGTGGCGCCACCTGCGCAGCGGATGGAACCGGTCTCAGCATCTGCGGACCGGAATCAGGTTGTCAATGGCGCCGGGCAAAGAACCGGGCCGAGGCGCCATCCCTGGGCCTTGCTGGGCGAAGCCGGAGCCCCGGTGAGGACGGCAACCGAGGCCCCGGCGGAGGGAGGGCCGGCCTGCCGGCCGCGCGCACCCCAGAGACTCAGATCGGTCGATGCTGGGTTCCTTTCCCCGGCGTAATGAATACGAATTCGCAAGGACCGTGGACAACCTGCCGATGCCATGTCCCACGAGGCACGACGCACACGCCGCTGTTGCGCAGCGCGACGACGCGCTCTTCATTCTGCTCCCGGAGAATCACATCCATGCTGCCGGAGACAAGATATAGAATTTCATCGCCTTCCGGATGCATCTCCCAGTGCGAGGGATCCTCGGATACCCGAAACGCTCCCATCAGGCGTCCTTCATGCAGCTCCTTGCGACTGCCGATCTTTTCCCAGAATTCGGCATCAACCGGAATGCTCTCGGCGCTTCCGCCATCGGATAGATGAATAAATGTGTCCGCCAGGTCAAAACCTGATTCGCCAGGATTTTTGATCATGCCTCCCTCCTATCCGGCACCTGAACCGCGCCGCCGAAGTAAACGGCGCCTTGCTCCTCAAGGAAATCGGTCATCCTGTCGTCATTGGGCGCGATGCCGTTCCTCTGGAGAATGATTCCGGCATTGCCCCGATGATAAGTGCCGTGCAGGCATACATGCAGAATGATCTCGTCACGCCGCATCCGGGCTGGACGCCCGCTTGTGAAGACGAAATCGATCGGCTGCTCGAAATCATCCTCCGGCAGAGCATCCACATAGGAGACGTACCAGTCGTCCAGCTCTTTCATGCCGCGGGCGAGCTCCCGGAAAGCCGGCGCCGCCTCGGAACGAGGCGCCGCGAAGCTGTGCGGCAGCTCCAGCAAATGGTGTTGAAAGATCCTGTCGACAGCGTGAATGTGGTCAAGAATGCGCAGGAGGATCGCGCCGTCCCGCGCATCGACCTTATCGAGATTCGCCGCTACGACCTCGTTAAGACCGGAATCGGCCCACTGCTTGTATCGAACAAGCCGCGAACAGAGCTGAGCAGTCATAAATCCACCTTTCGCCGGGATAACCCGTGCTGTTTCGATGAGCAATCGCATGTATTCGTCTGGCGGCCGCGAGAGTAGAATATGAGCGATGACTCGCATTTGGTACTCGCATCCGGAACCCACGACACATGGCACGCAGCCCTCTCACGGAACCCAGGAAACACGCCGCTCAGAAGAGATCGCGGGCAACGGTGGACGCTCTCATCGAGGCGACTGCTCGCATTTTGGTGACAGAGGGGTTCGAGAAGGCCAGCACCAACCGCATCGCTGAAACGGCGGGCGTGAGCATCGGCTCGCTCTACCAGTACTTCCCCGGCAAAGAGGCGCTGGTTGCCGCCGTCATCGACCGTCACCACCAGGAAGTCATGCAGGTGGTGCGTACCGCGCTCGCTGAAGTGGCTTCGCAGCCACTGGAGAAGGCGGTGCGCAAGCTGGTTGCTGTAGCGATCGAGGCACACCGCATCGACCCGAAGCTGCACCGCGTTCTTACGGAGCAGATTCCGCGCACCGGGCGTCTCGAGAACGTGGAAGCCTTCAACCGCGAGGCCTTGGCCCTGTTCCGGAACTATCTCGAACAGCACCGGGATGAAGTGCGCGTGGCGGACCTCGACCTTGCCGCCTTCCTGTGCGCGACCGCGATTGAAGCGGTGGCCCATACGGCGGTCCTGTACCGCTCCGACGAGCTCACGGATGCCGCGTTCGCAGCTCTCGTCGACGAGGCCACGCGCCTCGTGGTCGGCTATCTGAAATAGCGGTCACGCCCTGAGGGCATTCCCGGGCGCGGTCGGAGGACAGGCTCTAGGGACTCCCGAGTGTCGATGGCCGGCAGGTTGCCGGCGATGCGGACGACGAAAAGCCGGCCAGGCTCCTCATTTCGGCCACACCGCCGACGTGCCGGGCATGGCGGCCGGCAAGGCAGGGCTCATCGGCCAAGATGAGCGTCGATGAGCGGCGCGGCCTGCGCCGCATGCACATGCGCCAGATCATGCTCGCCGCCCGCGAGCACATGCAGCCTGGCGTTCGGCAGCAGTGCGGCAAGCCGCTCGCCGACCGCAACGGGGCTGATGGGATCGGCATCGCCCCACAGCAGCAGGACTGGCACCGTAATCCGGCCAAGCTGCGCACTCAGATCCTGCCGGTCCTCCGCGAACCACGGCGGCAGTGCCGGCTGCTCCGCCTGGAGCGCCGGCCGCCAGTCCTCTACGTCGAAACCGCTCAGGTCCAGACCGCCCGACGTCGCGGTCAGCACCAGGTGCGTGACCTGCGCCGGCTTCTCCAGCGCCGCGCGCATGGCAATGACGCCGCCCATGGACTGCGCGATCAGGGCCGTCGGACGGTCCATCGCGGCGATCACGCGGGCGACCAGATCCTCCATGCCGTTGACCGCAGGGTCCGGCGGCGTCGACCCGAACCCCGGCCAGCCGATATGCAAGCGCTCGCCAGGGTGCGTCAGGCGCTCCGCGACGGGCCGCCAAAAAGCGGTATTGCCGGAGGCGCCCGGCAGGAACATGAGCCTGGTCGCTTGCATGTGCAGCCTCTGCAGTGTCAGTCCTGGGCCTCTTGCCCAAAGCCCGGGATGTCGCCCCGGTAAGCAAGGTGAATCTTGTTGCCTGCCGGATCGCGCAGGTAGGCGCCGTAATAGCCGATGCCATAGCGATCCCGAGGACCAGGCTCCCCCTCGTCCGTCCCGCCCGCGGCAATCCCCGCCGCATACGCGGCATCCACCGCCTCCGGACTAGGCGCCAGGAACGCGACCATGCTGCCATTGCCGGGAGTCGCCGGCTGCCGATTGAACGGCCGGTAGACGTAGAAACGCGGCAAGGGACGCGCCGGGTCGATCCAGCACAGGGCAGGCGGCCCGCCATCGGGCGCCACCGCGCGCTGCCGAAGCCCCAGCGGCGCCAGCACGGCATCGTAGAACCTGCCGGCTGCTTCCAGATCGTCGGCCCCTACGGCCACATGGCTGAACATGAGAGCTCCTTGGCTTGGCGTCATCGGTTAAAGGGAGCAGGATTATTTTCCTGCTGCCGGGTTCCGCCTGTCACCGGCCGAGCGCGCTTCCCGGCGAGCATCGTTGTCCTCGGGTTCGGGCGCAAGCACCGGAGTGCAGGCGGGCTTGCCGACCCGCCCGAAAAAGGTCCACTTTGTGCCTGGCTTCAATCAGAAAAATCTCCGATGGCTTTACACTAGCTTCAGATAAGCATCACTCTCGAGAAAAATATGCTTGAGCCTTTCCTGCCGCTATTGAGCAATCCGGTTTCAGGGCGGCTGCTCGGCAGCCTGGCGCTGGTC
>JAJUFY010000476.1 GCA_029263635.1 Ectothiorhodospiraceae bacterium
CGCCGCTGGTGGTCGCCGGCCGGCTGGCGGTGGCGGACAGCGCATGGCGCGCAGCAGCCCGAGCACTGGCGCCGGGACCGCAACGGCGGCTGGCTGCTGCTGACCCCGAGCAGCGCGGTACCGCTGCGCGGCGATGCCGCGCTGCTCGGCATCAGCCGTTTCGAAGCCGAAGCCTATGCCACCTGGGCCGGCGGCCGGCTGCCGCATGAGTACGAATGGGAAGCGGCAGCCAGCCTTGGCCTGCTGGAGGGTATCGGCGGCGCCTGGGAGTGGTGCGGCAACCGCTTCCACCCCTACCCGGGCTTTCGCACCTTCCCCTACGACGGCTATTCCCTGCCCTGGTTCGATGGCCGCCACCACGTGCTGCGCGGCGCCAGCCCCTATACCCTGCCCTGCCTGCGCCGTGCCAGCTTCCGCAACTTCTACACGCCGGAGAAGCGGCACGTCTTCGCCGGCTGCCGGCTGGCATTCGACGCTTAGACGCGCTGCCATTGCCGCCGGTTGCCTTCCCTGTACGCCGCCACTATCCATGGTGATCGAGCCTCCGGCCTGCGGAGGCTGCCGGGCGGCGCATAAAACAATATAATCGGCCGCGCAACGACAGCCGCCGGCGGCGGCATCACCGGTTTGCTGCGCACTTCCGGCCCGCGGGGGCGGAAGTCCTTCCACCAACATGCCAACACTGCCACCGAGGGAGACCCGACGATGACGGATATTCAGGCCCTGCTGCGTGACGAAGCGGAGAGTCTGCTCTCCTATACCTGCAACGCCATTCCGCGTGAGAATCTCTACCTGCCGAGCCCGAACTTCGTCGACGAGGTGTTCGCCCAGACCGACCGCAAGCCCAGCGTCCTGCGCAGCTACCAGACGCTGCTGAACACCGGCCGGCTGGCCGGCACCGGCTACATCTCCATCCTGCCGGTGGACCAGGGCATCGAGCACACTGCTGGCGCCTCGTTCGCCCCGAATCCCGACTACTTCGACCCAGAGAACATCGTCAAGCTCGCCATCGAAGGCGGCTGCAACGCGGTGGCCTCGACGCTGGGCGTGCTGAGCTCGGTGGCACGCAAATACGCGCACAAGATCCCGTTCATCGTCAAGATCAACCACAACGAACTGCTGAGCTACCCGACCATGTACGACCAGACCCTGTTCGCCAGCGTGCAGCAGGCCTTCGACATGGGTGCGGTCGGCATCGGCGCGACCATCTACTTCGGCTCGCACGAGTCGCGCCGGCAGATCCAGGAAATCAGCGAGGCATTCGCCTACGCCCACGAGCTGGGCATGGTCACCATCCTCTGGTGCTACACCCGCAACGGCGAGTTCAAGAAGGACGGCGTCGACTACCACGTGTCGGCCGACCTCACCGGCCAGGCCAACCACCTCGGCGTGACCATCCAGGCGGATATCATCAAATAAAAACTGCCCGAAAACAACGGCGGCTACACCGCGCTGAACACCGGCGGCAGCAGCTACGGGAAACTCGACAAACGCATCTATTCCCAGCTCACCACCGACCACCCCATCGACC
>JAJUFY010000271.1 GCA_029263635.1 Ectothiorhodospiraceae bacterium
CCGGCAACTCCGTCGCCTGCCGCCGGGGAGCGTCTTCACGTGCTCCGCCTGCGACGGCTGGCAGACGGTCGAGTGCCACTACCAACTCACGCGCCGCTGCTGCCGGATGCTCCTGGAGGCCGGCTTCGCCCTGCGCGCTGGCAATAGTGCCCCCCGTGGTGAGCACCACGATTTTCTTGCTGGTCATTTCAAATCCGTGATTTTTGACTTTCCGTGGCTGCCTGATCGTCCTGCGGACGCGTACCGTGGCATATGCTGCACGCCAGACGAGCTCTGGCCTACGGCAGCCCAGTCCATTAGAAGGCGCTTACTTTAGCACCGGTGTTTCGGGAGAAACCACGCCATAGCGTGCAAATGAGAACATCGTCAGGGTCCGGAGCAGCAGCCTGCCAGGGCTGCCGCGGCCAAGAATCCTTCGTCTCTCTTCGACAAGGCCAGCGCTGGCGGGTGCTCGCCAGAACCAGAAAACTTCGACTATCTGCCAGAAAACACACCGAAAAATCACCGATCTTGCACGAACCTTCCTCTTGAGCAAGGCACGAGGAAAGCGCCGACCGGGTGCGCGCGACATCGCCGCTGCGGGCCGGACACCGGTATCATGCTGGCATGGCCGCTCCGCTCTACATTCTTGGCGCCGGCAGCATGGGGCTGTTGCTTGCCGCTCGGCTGCAGCCGGTCGCCGCGCCGGTCCTGCTGCGCCGCCCCGGCCGATGGCCGGCACGGCTGCAGCTGACGCTGCAGGATGGCGAGGCCCGGCAGCGGCTGGCCATTGCGCAGTTGGGGACGGACGCGCTGCGGGATCCGGTCGAGCGGCTGATCGTCTGCACCAAGGCCTACGATGTCCTGCTGGCCCTGCAGGGCCTGGGCTCGCGGCTGGCCCCGAATGCCGCCCTGCTCCTTATCCAGAACGGCATGGGCAGCCAGCAGGCGGTGGTCCGGGCCTTCCCCGGCTGCAGCGTCTATGCCGCCAGTTCGACGGAAGGCGCCTACCGCCCGGCCCCGGACTGCGTGGTCCATGCCGGCCGCGGCCTGACGCGGGTCGGCCGGCTGCAGGGCGAGGCGCAGGACTGGGTCGGACTGCTGCGGGCCGGCGGCCTGGACTGCGAGGCCGTGGAGGCGATCGACTGGCATCTGGCCGGCAAGCTGCGGGTCAACGCCTTGATCAATCCGCTCACGGTGCTGCATGACTGCCGCAACGGCGAGCTGCTGGAGCGGCCGGCAGCGGAGGCGGCGATGCGCCGGCTGGGTGCCGAGGCCGATGCGGTGCTCGCCGCCGCCGGCTACACCTTTCCGGAGCCGGCGTTCGAGCAGGCAGCTGCCGTAGCCCGGCAGACTGCCGCCAACATCTCGTCCATGCTGCAGGACGCCCGGGCCGGACGGCCGCTGGAACTGGAGGCCATCACCGGCCACCTGCTCGAACTGGCACAGCTCCACGGCGTGCCGGCGCCGGAGCACGCGGCGCTGTATGCCGAGCTCGTGGCGCGCGCCGCCGGCCGCCAGGAAACGGCCGCTAGCGCTCGAGCTCGGCCAGCCTCGCAAGCAGCTGGTCCGGCGCCAGATAGCCGGCGATCACGGCGCCCGACTGGGTGATGATGGTGGGGGTCGCGTTGACGCCCAGGCGCTCGGCGAGAACCATGTGCTGGCGCACCGGGTTCTCGCACTGCCGATCGGGCACCGCCTTGCCCTGCTTGGCCGCGGTCATCGCTTCCAGCGGCTTGTCGGCGCACCAGACGTTCACCGCCTTCCGGTACGAATCGGACTGGATGCCCGCCCGTGGCAGGAGCAGATAGCGCACCTCGATGCCGCGCGCATTCATCTCCTGCATGTGCTGGTGCAGGCGCCGGCAGTAGGGGCAGTCGATGTCGGTGACCACCGTGACCACATGCTTGGGCTTGCCGGTTGCCGGATAGATCAGCAGCTGCTGCCTGGAAACCCCGCTCAGCACGGCCGCACGCAAGCCGGCACGACGCTGCTCGGTCAGCGAGACCCGCTGCTGCAGGTCCACCAGTTCGCCCTGCAGCATGTAGCGGCCGTCTTCGGAGAAATAGAACACCTGGCCGTTGACCACCGCCTCGCGCATCCCCGGGATCGGCGTCTTGACGACCTCTCCGACCTGCAGGCCCGGGTCGATCTGCTGCACCGAGGCGTTGATGCGCTCGCGCACCGCCTGCTCGGCGGCATCCGCCGAACCGGCAGTGGCGGCCGGCAGCGCGGCGGCGCCAAGACCGAGGCCGAACACACAGGCGCGGAGAATCGGGGCAAGCTTCACGGACACATCCTTCTTACGGCTGACTTCTTACGGCTGAGGTGCCACAGGCACCGCGGGGCTACATGATGCCGACCATCCGGTGTCCTGACCAGAGCCCTGCGTCACAAAGCCGTCCGGCTCTCGTTCCTCCTCCCTAGCCCCGCGGATGGTGCTTGCTGTGCAGCTCGCGCAGCCGCTGGCGGGCGACGTGGGTGTAGATCTGGGTGGTGGAGAGATCGCTGTGGCCCAGCAGGAGCTGGACGACGCGCAGGTCGGCGCCGTGATTGAGCAGATGGGTGGCGAACGAGTGACGCAGCGTGTGCGGCGACAGCGGCCGGGCGATCCCGGCCTGTTGGGCATAGTGCTTGATCCGGTACCAGAACGCCTGTCGGGTCATGGCCTCGCCGCGCTGGGTAACGAACACCGCCTCGCTGGCGCGCGTTCCCAGCAGCGCCGGTCGGGCCTGGCGCAGATAGCGCTCCAGCCAGGCCAGCGCCTCCTCGCCGACCGGCACCAGCCGCTCCTTGCCGCCCTTGCCGAGGGTGCGCACCACGCCCTGGCGGGTATTCAGCTGGTCCAGCGTCAGCCCGACCAGCTCGGATACCCGCAGCCCGGCGGCATAGAGCACTTCCAGCATGGTCCGGTCGCGCAGGCCGAGGGTGGTGTCGACATCGGGCGCGGCCAGCAGCGCCTCGACCTCGGCCTCCGACAGCGCGCCCGGCAACGGCCGCCCCAGCTTGGGCGAATCGACCAGCGCGGTCGGATCCTCCTGTAGCCGACCCTCCCGCACCTGATACCGGTAGAAGCGCCGCAGCGCCGACAGCAGCCGAGCGGTGCTGCGCGGCCTGGCGCCGGCCTGGGCGCGGTCGGCCAGGTAGCCGAGGACCTGAGCCCGGTCGGCCTGCAGCAGCGACGACCTGCGCGCCGCCAGCCAGCGGGCGAAGCCGGCAAGGTCGGCGCGGTATGCGGCCAGGGTCAGATCGCTCAGGCCGCGCTCCATCCACAAGGCATCGAGGAAGGTCTCGATGCACTGTTCGTCATGGGCCGGCAGCGTGGCGGCTTCACTCATCCGCGAGCTTGCTGGCCAGCTTGTTGAGCGCGGTCATGACGTCCATCGGCATCGGGAACACGATGGTGGAGTTCTGATCGGTGGCGATGGCCGCCAGCGTCTGCAGGTAGCGCAGCTGCATGGCCGCCGGGTTCTTCGACATCACCAGCGCCGC
>JAJUFY010000446.1 GCA_029263635.1 Ectothiorhodospiraceae bacterium
GGGGCTGGCGCACAGTACGCATGTTGGGGTGGGCGCCTTTATCGCCAGCCTCGGCGTGGTACTGGTTCCAATCCTGGCGCGCTTCATGTTCGGGGACCACCCGCCACTGATCACCTGGATCGCGCTGCCCGTAGCGGTTGTCGGCTTTGCGCTGCTATCGCTTGGCGAAGGCGTGAGCTTCGAACTTGGCCACGTCTTCTTCCTCATGGCCGCCGCCTCCTTTGCCATGCTGTTCAATCTCAACTCGCGTATCGCTGCGCGCATCTCCCCTATTGCGCTGACGGCGGTTCAGCTAACCGTGGTCGGCATCGTGATATTACCCGTTTCCGCACTGACGGAAACGTGGCCCGCCGCTATAGCGCCATCCATCCTGGGCTGGCTACTCGCCAGCGCCTTCATCGCCACGACCATGCGTTTTTTCATTCAGGTCTATGCACAAGGCCTGACTACCCCCAGCCATGCCGCTGTCATCATGATGCTAGAGCCGGTGTGGACGGCCTTGGCGGCAGCCATATGGTTCGGCGAGAGGATGTCCCTCCCTCAGTTCCTAGGCTGCACCCTGATTTTTACCGCGCTGGTAATGAACCGCTGGAACTGGATACGCCGCCTGCTGATAAGCGCGCTCGTGCACAGCACCCCCCGGCGAAGGCGCCGCTAAGGGCCGAGCCGAATAACCCTGCACTACTACGCCGGGATTGGGTCGGCTTTGGCCCGCGCTCGGGAGTCTCAACAGTTCCGATATATCCTCGGAGCAGCCCTGCTATGTTCCGACGAGCATTCGCTGCTGTTTAGACGCGCGGTGTTCCTCAGGCAGCGGCTTGGCAAACGCAATAGCGCCCCTGCTTTTGGCGGCGCACAAGGCGTGCTCGACCTCGGTGAGCAGCGCAAGGCCCGCCGCAGGCGCTTCGCAACGACCACGGCGGCGCCAACATGTCCGTCTCGGGCAGCAGCAACGCGAACTCTTCGCCGCTGATACACGCGCGCTCCGCGAAGCCCGCTCGCCTACTTGTATAGCCACTGCAGCGGCATTAGTTCTCGAATCAACGTTCCTTCGAGCCAATATCACTAATGTCGCCATGAACGATTCCCGCTACGAACGCGCGCCCACAGATCCACCTTCTCCCCGGCGCCGAAGAGTTCTTCTCGGTACCGGCGCTTTACTTGCCTTGGGCGCACTACCTCTGCCGAAGGTTTGGGCGGCTCCCTCCAGCGACCCCGCACTCGATGACTTTCTAAGCCTTTCCCGTTATCTCACCGGCCGCGCCGAGCTCGACCCTACACTGGGTCAACGCGTGCTCACGGCACTGCAAACCCAGATCGCCGACTTTATCGAAGGTGCCCGCGCCTTGGCGCAGTTCATCGAGCAGCATCGCGACACTCCGGTCGCCGAGCTGCCTGCGCAGCTTGAAGAGCGGGAGCCACGGCTGGCCGCGATCACCCAACAGATCGTTGCCGGCTGGTACCTGGGCCAAGTGGGAGGGATCGACAGCAACGGCGGCGAGGACGAAGGCCGCTCTTCCCGGGAATCACCGGACCGTCCTGCGGTGGTGGTTGCCTATGAACACGCGCTCATGTTCGACCCGGTTCGGGACGTGCTCACCATCCCCTCTTACTGTCGAGATTTACCTGGTTACTGGGCCCAGCGCCCGGCGTGAGGAATAACAATGGCAACGGAACGCTCCGCGGA
>JAJUFY010000252.1 GCA_029263635.1 Ectothiorhodospiraceae bacterium
GCTGGGGGTGATTGTCGATGCGGTGCTGGCGGTGCAGGCGATCCCGGCCAGCGCCATCGAGCCGCCGCCGAGCTTTGGGGCGCGGCTGCGCAGCGAGTTCATCCGCGGCATGGGCAAGCTCGGCGAGCGCTTTGTGATCATCCTCGATGTTGCCGCCGTGCTCGATGTCGACGAACTGGCCGAGCTGGCCCGCCTCAGCGAGGACACCGATGCCGAACACCGCCCGTAAGGCAGGGGGGGCGGCAATCGCGATCGGATGCTGAAAGTTCGGGGGAACTGGCCAAAACGAGCGTAGCGCGTGACACTACGCTATGGAGGACCGGTGGCGAAGCGCTTATTCTCGCGCATCCGCCAGACACCCACGAAGAATTCCAAGGCAGTGACCGATCCGACCTACATCGACGGCCAGACCCAGCTGCAGGTGCTGCGCGCACCCCCCAACGAGCGGCTCGATCGGCTGGCGCGCGCGGCCGCCGCTGTGTTCAGCAGCAAGGCGGCCGTCGTGACGCTGATCGACGGCGACCGCATATCGTTCCGGGCGATGTTCGGCACCGATATGCGGGAGAAGCCCCGGCACCTGTCGTTCACTCCCCTGATCATCGAGGCCGACGGGCCTTTCGTCATCAACGACACGGCCACCGACCCGCGGGTTCGGGAGCACCCGGCGGCGATCTACACACCGCAGATTCGCTTCCTGGTCGGCCAGGCCATTCACGGCCCGGATGACGAGGCGGTCGGGGCGGTGGTGGTCTGGGACAGCTCGCCCGGCTCGGCCAACGAGGAGCAGCTGGCGGCGCTGGCCGACCTGACCTCACAGATCGAGTGGGAGCTGTTCCGCTGGGAGCTGTTCGAGGCCAAGCGGCGGCTGGAGGACAGCGAGGAACGGCTGTCGCTGGCCCTGGAAGGCTCCGGCCAGGTGGTCTGGGACTGGGACGTGCCGGCCGCGACCATGACCACGTCGGCGCATACCCTTGCCATGCTCGGGCACGAGCCGGAGGCGCTCAGCGGCGATCCGTGGAAGTGGGACGCTTTCTTCCACCCGGACGACAAGGACCGGATCTACGCCGAGCTGCGCCGGGTCTTCAAGGGACGCGCCGACGTCCTGGAGATCGAGTACCGGATGCGCTGCAAGGACGGCAGCTACAAATGGGTACTCGACCGCGGCAAGGTCAGCGGCCGCGACGAGCGTAACCGGCCGCTGCGCATCCTCGGTACCCTCACCGACATCGATGCTCGCAAGCAGGCCGAGCAGGAGCGGATCCGCCAGGCGGAGCGGATGGCGCTGGCGGTGCAGGCAGGTGGAGTCGGCATCTTCGAGCACAGCCTGGACAGCCGTATCTACAGCTGGGATGCGCGCATGTACGAGCTGTTTGGGGTGAACCCGGACAGCTTTACCCCGACCCTGCATGAATTCATCCGCATGGTGCACCCGGAAGACCGGGGACATCTGCGGCGCCTGCTCGATGGGTTGCGGCAAGGAGCGCCGGGGGTCGACACGGAATTCCGCATCGTGCGACCGGACGGCTCGGTCCGCGACCTGCGCGTGCTGGGCAAGGTACTGCTGCTGTCCGATGACGCGCCACGGCTGCTGATCGGCACCTGCTGGGACGTGACCGATGCCCGCAACCTGCAGCGCCAGCTTGCCCATCAGGCGAGCCACGACGCCCTGACCGGTCTGGCCAACCGCTTCGAATTCGAGCGCCGGCTGGAAATGGCCGTCCGGTCGGCCCGCCATACCGGCAAGGAGCATGCGGTCTGCTTCATCGATCTCGACCGCTTCAAGCTGGTCAACGACACCGCCGGCCATGCCGCCGGCGATATGCTGCTGCGCGAACTGGGCCAGCTGCTGGCTCAGCAGGTGCGCCGTTCCGACATGCTGGCGCGGCTTGGCGGCGACGAGTTCGGCCTGCTGCTGGACAACTGCCCGCAGGAGCAGGCCGAGCGCATCGCCAACGAGCTGATCGCACGCATCGACGCCTTCAAGTTCCGCTGGGACGGGCGGATATACGACGTCAGCGCCAGCATCGGCATCGCCTGCGTCGGCGCCACTGCCGGGACCGCAGCAGAGATCATGAGCCAGGCCGACATTGCCTGCTATGCGGCCAAGACCGCCGGCCGCAGCCGTATTTCCGTCTACCGTCCGGAGCACAGCGAAGCCCAGCAGTACCACCGCGAGCTGCTGTTGGCGGCGGGCATCCGCGAAGCACTGGCGGAGGACCGGTTCTGCCTGCATGCGCAGGAAATCATGGCCAGCTCTCCCGAACCGGGCATCCGCCACTACGAGCTGTTGCTGCGCATGCGCGACGCCGAGGGCCAGCTCATCCCGCCCGGCAATTTCATCCCGGCCGCCGAGCGCTACGAGCTGATGACCCATATCGACCGCTGGGTGCTGCGACAGGTGCTGGAGCACCAGGCCGATACCATTGCCGCGATTCCGGGGCTGGTAGTGGCGGTGAACCTGTCGGCGCAGTCGCTGAACGACCCGGCCTTCGTGCCCTATATCCTGGCGCTGATCGATGCCTCGCCGTTGACCCCCGACCGGATCGTGCTGGAGATTACCGAGACCGCGGCGGTCACTCACCTGGCCTCGGCGAGCAATACCATCGGCCGGTTGCGCGAGGCCGGCTGCCGGGTCGCGCTGGACGATTTCGGCAGTGGGCTCAGCTCGTTCAACTACCTCAAGCACTTCCCGGTCGATTACGTGAAGATCGACGGCAGTTTCATCCGCGCCCTCACCGACAGCGCCGTGGATCGCACCATCGTCGAATCGATCCACGGAATCGCCCGCAAGCTCGGTTCCCGCACCGTCGCCGAATACGTGGAAGACCAAGCCATCCTGGCGGTCGTGCAGCAGATCGGCATCGACTTCGCGCAAGGTTATGGGATTGGCCGGCCGCAGCCGCTGGACGAGGTGCTGGCGGCGCTGCGCAGCAGCTCCCAGCCGGCCTGACGACGGCCGCCGAGTTTTCGCCTAATCGCTGGCGATGGTGCTGCGAATCAGCCGGAACAGCTCGCGGGCGGCCCGCGGCGGCTTGCCCTGAGCCTGTTCCTGCCGGGCGGCACGGAGCAGCTGGCGCAGCTGCTGGCGGTCGGTGGCCGGGTACTGATCGAGGAACTCCGTCAGCGCCGCCTCGGTCTCTGCCAGTAACCGCTCGCGCCAGCGTTCGGCCTGGTGGTGTTCCGCGATAGCCGCCGCGCTGCGGTTCTCGAGCCTGGCCAGTGCCTCGCGGATCGGGCCGGGATCGATCCGGCGCATCAGCTTGCCGATCAGCTGCAGTTGACGGCGACGGCCGCCATGGGCTTTGATGCGCTGCGCCAGCTGGATCGCCTCGGCCAGATCGTCCGTTAACGGAATCTCCCGCAATCGTTCGGGTGATAAGGCCACCAGCGCTTCGCCAAGGTCCTGCAAGCTTTCCGCTTCCCGCTTGCGGGCGCTGCGGCTCGGTGGCAGTGGGATGTCGTCGTCGTGATCCATCGGCTGTCGTCGCCCTGCTGGGGTCGCGCCGGCCTGCCGGCGCGGCGTCGGCACCACGATAGCACAGGCGCCGGGCAGCCGAAGCCGGGGCTTTAGCCGGATGTCGTCCGCTGGCGCGCCGCTCTGCCGCGCAGGGGGTTGGGGATCAGCGTCCCGTTGCGCATGAAGGTGGCTGTTGCCACGGCGATCGGATCATCCGCCGACTCATGATAGGCCGTGCAGTCCACGAAGATGATCTGCCGGGTAACCCGCCGGCACCGGGCGCGGGCGCGCACCGGGCGGCCGGGTGTCGCC
>JAJUFY010000465.1 GCA_029263635.1 Ectothiorhodospiraceae bacterium
AGCTCCGGGTGCTCGATCGTCACCAGCACCACAGGCACCTCGCCCGTTCGCTCCGCCGTCATCGCCCGGCGCGCGTTGAGAGACAGCATGCGTGGCATGAGGATTCCTAAGGCAGGACGTTCAGATTGATGTCGACCTGGCGCAGCACCCGGTTGCGGGCGCTCCAGGCCGGCTGACCGCCGACCACGAACTGGACCAGCCACCAGGCGCTGACCTGGAGGCCGCGGCCATCTTCGTTGCGCAGGCGGCGGCCCTGCCCGTCGGTCAGCAGCACCGCCATGGCATCCTGATCCGGGAACCAGAAGGGGCTGATTCCCTGATCGATCTCCTCGAACCAGAAGCGCTTCAGCCGGGCCAGGTCCCCGCGGCGCAGGACCAGGCGCCCGGTCACCGGGACCGCCGCCAGGGAGCTGCGGCGCCGCAGCTTTCCCGGCCCCACTTCCATCGGCGTCGTCATCCGGGTCTCGGGCAGCTCGTTGCTGTAGCCCTCGACCCGCAACCACTGGGGCAGCTCTGAGGGCCAGGTCGGATGGCTCATGCGTCAGCCTCGATTGGTCAGGCGCGGCTGCGCCCCGTAGGAGTCACGCAACGCCTTGCTCGAGGCGCTGCCCGGGCGCTGCATCCCGGCCGCGGCCACCTCGTCGATCACCAGATCGAGCCGCGGCATTCCGTTCGGCCCCTGCCGCTCGCGCTGCTGCACCCGCACCGGCGCGTTGTTGATGATCGTCACCTGGACGCCGCCACCAGCGTTCTTGCGGTGCCGCGGGTCGTTCTCCGTCAGGACCTCCTCGCCACGGCGGAGGATGGCCGGGATCTCGTCGCCCACCAGGCCGCCGCGGTGGTAGCGCGGCGCGCCCAGGAAGAGCGCCGCGGGCACCGATCGCCGCGGCACCGCCGACTCTCCCGCGATGCCGCCAGAGTGGAAGAGATCACCCAGGATGCCGCCCATGTCCGCGATCGTCGCCGCATCCCCGCCAAAGAGCGCGTTCTTCAGCGGGTTCATGACCGCCAGCTGCAGCATGGTCTGCATGATCTCGGACAGCACCGCGTTGACCGTGTTCTGCCAGCTGATCGCCGCATCCTCTCCTTCCATGAACATCTGCGTCATGGTGCCGCCGATGCGATCGAAGGCGCGCTCGGCCGAGCTCTCGAGCAGGTCGTAGGCCGAGCGCTGTCGCCCCACCTCCTCGGCCGTGCGCGCCAGCCGCGCCGCCAGCTCCAGCTCCCGCTGCGCCTGGTCGCTCGTGAGATCAACGCCGCGTTCCTTGAGGCTGATCTCCTGCTGCAGCACCGCCAGCGCGATGCGCCGGGTGGAGCCGGAGACGCCGATCAGCTCCCGCTCCGCCTCCACCAGCTGGAGGCGCCGCTCCAGCCGCAAGGTCTCCTGCTGGTCGCGCTGCCCCTGCTCCGCGTCGAACGCCTGTCCGGCCAGCTGCCGGGCCCGGGCCTCCGCCTCGGGCGAGGGATCCGTCAGGCGCGCCACGGCACGGTCCTGTGCCTGCAGCCGTGCGCGCTCCCGCTCGCTCACGATGTCGAGCAGCTCGATCTCCCGCTCCAGGCCGGCGAGCACCTTCAGGTTGCGCTC
>JAJUFY010000277.1 GCA_029263635.1 Ectothiorhodospiraceae bacterium
CCGGCCGGCCGGCCGGCCCCGGTGCCGGCGCAGGCGCCGGAGCTGCTCAAGGCCGAAGACGTCAAGGTCTGGTTCCCCATCAAGGGCGGCCTGCTGCGGCGCACGGTGGATTACGTGAAAGCCGTGGACGGCATTTCGCTCAGCGTCCGCCAGGGCGAAACGCTGGGCGTGGTGGGCGAGAGCGGTTCCGGCAAGAGCACGCTGGGGCTTGCCCTGCTGCGGCTGCTCAAGCCGCAGGGCGCGGTGTACTTCGACGGCCGCCAGCTTGCCGGCCTGTCGGCACGGGAGATGCGGCCGCTGCGACGCGAGCTGCAGGTGGTGTTCCAGGATCCGTTCGGCAGCCTGAGCCCGCGCATGTCGGTGGGGCAGATCGTCGCCGAGGGGCTGGAGGTGCACCGGCTGGCCGCCACCGCCGAGGAGCGGGAGCGGCTGGTGGCGCAGGCGCTCGCTGAAGTCGGCCTCGACCCCGAGCTGCGCCACCGCTACCCGCACGAGCTCTCCGGCGGCCAGCGCCAGCGCGTCGCCTTCGCCCGCGCGCTGGTGCTCAAGCCGAAGCTGGTGATCCTCGACGAGCCGACCTCGGCGCTGGATCGCTCGGTGCAGGCGCAGGTGGTGGAGCTGCTGCGCGAGCTGCAGGCCAAGCACCAGCTGGCCTATCTCTTCATCAGCCACGACCTCAAGGTGGTACGCGCTCTCAGCCACCGCATCATGGTCATGCGCCAGGGGCGGGTGGTGGAAGCCGGCCCTGCCGAGCAGGTCTTCCACAGCCCCCGCCAGGACTACACCCGCGACCTGCTGGCCGCCGCCTTCGACATGCGCGCGCCGGCGTGAGGGCGCGCCCACCGTCATGCCAGCGCATCTTCTCCCCCGTCATTGCGAGGAGCGGCAGCGACGCAGCAATCTCGGGTGAGATCGCCACGGCTGCTGCCGTGGCCTCGCGATGACGTGTCGGGGTCCGGCTGTGCCGCATCCGCAACGACCTGATCTTGCCGCCGAGGCTTTGCGCGAGATATCTCCCCCCTTCAATCTGTTATCCTTTTCGGCCGCCATCGCGGCCTGAACTCCTCGTCGAGCGAGCCAATGGAACCTGTCATCGCCCTGGTCGGCCAGCCGAACGTCGGCAAGTCGACCCTGTTCAACTACCTGACCCGCACGCGCGACGCGCTGGTCGCCGATTACCCCGGCCTGACCCGCGACCGCCAGTACGGCCGTGGCAAGGTCGGCCCGCGGCCGTACATCGTGGTGGACACCGGCGGCATCGCCGGCGCGCCTGACGGCGTCGAGGTCGGCATGCAGCAGCAGGCCATGCGGGCGGTGGAGGAGGCCGATGTCATCCTGTTCCTGGTCGACGCCCGCAGCGGCGTGAGCGCCGGCGACGAACAGCTGGCCGACATCCTGCGGCGGCTGGGCAAGCCGCTGTACCTGGTGGTCAACAAGGTCGACGGCCTCGACAAAGCGGTCGCCGCCGCCGAGTTCCACCTGTTGGGCCTGGGCGAGCCCTGGCCCATCGCCGCCAGCCACGGCCGCGGCGTGCCGGCGCTGATGGACGCCGTGCTGGCGCCGTTCGAGGCGGCGGAAGCCGAGGCAGCGTCTGCCGCCGAGGACGACGACCGGCTCAAGGTCGCCGTGGTCGGCCGGCCCAATGTCGGCAAGAGCACGCTGGTCAACCGCCTGCTGGGCGAGGAGCGGGTGCTGGTGTACGACATGCCCGGCACCACCCGCGACAGCGTGTTCATCCCCTTCGACAAGGACGGCGAGTGCTACACCCTGATCGACACCGCCGGCGTGCGGCGCCGCTCGCAGGTGCGCGAGGCGATCGAGAAGTTCAGCGTCATCAAGACGCTGCAGGCGATCGAAGCCGCCAATGTGGTGATCATGGTGGTCGATGCCCGCGAGGGCATCACCGAGCAGGACGCCACCCTGGTCGGCCACGTGCTGGAAGCCGGCCGGGCCATGGTGCTGGCGGTGAACAAATGGGACGGCCTGGAGCCGGCCCAGAAGGAGCAGGTCAAGCGGCTGCTGGACGTCAAGCTCGCCTTCCTCGACTTCGCCCGCACCCATTACATCTCGGCGCTGCATGGCTCCGGCGTCGGCCTGCTGCTGGAGAGCGTGCGCAAGGCCTACGACGCCGCCACCCGCAAGCTCGCCACGCCCATGCTCAACGAGATCCTGCAGGACGCCGTCGCCGCCCATGCCCCGCCCATGGTGCGCGGCCGCCGCATCAAGCTGCGCTATGCCCACCAGGGCGGCCAGAATCCGCCCATCATCGTCATTCACGGCAACCAGACCGAGCGGGTGCCGGACGCCTACCGCCGCTACCTGGTGAACGTGTTCCGCCGCGAGCTGGACCTGCACGGCACGCCTGTGCGCATCGAGTTCCGCAGCGGCGAGAACCCCTACGAGGGCCGTCGCAACACCCTCACGCCGCGCCAGATCGCCCGCCGCCGCCGGCTGATGCGCTTTGCCAAGCAGGGGCGCTGAGGCGCCCAGGCAGGCCGTCGCGCCGCTGAAGCACCGGAAGCCGCCTTCCGCCCGGCGCGTTCACACCACAAGGATGGACATCCCGCCGCATCGGCTCGGGGCCTTTCTGTCGGCAGGGACACTGCCGCCGCAGATCCCGGCTGCTCGCTACTGGCCGCAGTGAATGACGCAGCCGCCCGGTTGTGGAAATTCCCGCGCTCTGCGCAAAAACGTCAGACGAATGCCTGCAACTTGACTGAAAGGCTTGGAATTTTTCCGCGGCTGGGGCAAGAATGGCAGCTGTCCGAGAACTATAAAAATGCGCCGTGGACAAATTCACTCGGATTTTGCTGCTGCACCGGATATTGGTTAACGCCAGGCGGCCGGTATCGCGGGCGCAGCTGGAAGAGCAGCTCGAATGCTCGGCCGCCAGCGTTAAACGAATCATTCGCGAGCTGCGGGATTATGCGGGTGCTCCGGTCGAATACGACCGCGAGGCCAACGGCTATTACTACGCCAGGCACGGCGAAACCGCTTTCGACCTGCCCGGACTGTGGTTCAGCGCTTCCGAGCTGCTGGCGCTGGTCTCCCTGCTCGAACTGCTGGCAGGGCTCGGGCCGGGCCTGCTGGACAGCGCCCTGCGGCCGTTTCGGCAGCGCCTGGAACAGCTGCTGCAGACCCAATCGCTGGGAATCGCCGAGCTGCCGCGCCGGCTGCGGTTGCTGCCGCTTGCCGGTCGCTCGGCCCCGCCCGAAGTTTTCCGCACCATCGCCGCCGCCACCCTGCAGCGGCGGCGCCTGGCCGTGCGCTACCACGCCCGCAGCGACGATGGCCAGCGCGAGCGGGTGCTCTCCCCACAACGCATCGTCCACTACCGCAACAACTGGTACCTGGACGCC
>JAJUFY010000177.1 GCA_029263635.1 Ectothiorhodospiraceae bacterium
GGACGATCTCGCCCCCATGGTCAATACCAGCCACGTCACCCTGATGAACATTGAGCGCGGCAAGGACAGCGTCGGCATCGGCCGCGTCATGGACGTGCTGCGCGAACTGGGCGTGCGCGTGCACCTGGACGTTCCACCCGAGGTCGCCGCGCAGGTTGAACAGGCCCTGGGCCGGGAAAACGGATGATGGCGACATCCCCGGCTCCCCGCCGCCTGGACGTCTGGCTGGACGCGCAGAAGATTGGCGAGCTGCGAGAGCAGGGCAACCTGTGGGCGTTCGAGTATGAGTCCGCATGGCAGGCATCAGGCTTCGACCTTTCCCCGGCAATCCCCCGCGCCAATGGCGAGATCGTCGATGGCGCCAGCCTGCGTCCGGTGCAGTGGTTCTTCGACAACCTGCTACCGGAGGAGGGTTCGCGGCGGCTGCTTGCCCAGGGCGCCAACCTCGATCCGGCCGACGCCTTCGGCCTGCTGCAGCATTACGGCCCCGAATCGGCCGGCGCGCTCACCCTGCTGGCTCCGGGCCAGAAGCTGCCGGAACCGGGGCTGGAACCGTTGCCAGACGAGGTCCTGTCCGCCCGGATCCGCGCCCTGCCCCGGCTGCCATTGTCGGAAGGCGCTCCCAAGCGCATGTCGCTGGCCGGCGCCCAGCACAAACTCGCCGTAGTGCTGCACCAGGGCCGCCTGTGGGAACCGGTCGGGGCCGCCGCATCCACCCACATCCTCAAGCCCGACCACGAGCGCGTGGACGAGTACCCCCACAGTGCCGCCAACGAATGGTTCTGCATGCAGCTCGCCGCCGCATGCGGCCTGCCGGTGCCTGCGGTGGCGCTTCGCCAGGTCCCGGAGCCGGTTTTCCTGGTCCGCCGCTTCGATCGCGTGGGCGAGGGCCTGGAGGCGCGCCGCCTTTACGCGCTGGACGCCTGCCAGGTGATTTCGCTGGATGCGGTGTTCAAGTACCGCGAGGCCACCGCGGAGCGCCTGGCGGAACTGGTGTCCCTGTGCCGCCGCCCGGCCGCGACCCGCCTGGCCCTGCTGCGCTGGCAGCTGTTCAACCTGCTGATCGGCAACGGTGACGCCCACCTGAAGAACCTCAGCTTTCTGCCGAAGCCCGATTCCAGCGGCATGGAACTGGCGCCCCATTACGACCTGCTCAGCACCGCCGTTTATCGCGCCCCAGACTGGGGCGACGCCGAGCTGGTGATCCCGATGGGCGCTGCGCGGACTTTCGGCCAAGTGGGCCGGGATGACGTGGTGGCTTTCGGAAATGCGCTTGGAGTGCCGGAACGGACCACGCTGCGCCAGCTTGAGCGGATTGCCGGGGACATGCGAGACAGGGCGCGGAACCTGGTAGGTGCCTACGAGGCCGGCGAGCACGGCAGGCCGTGGGCCGGTGAGGCGCGGCTGCTGAGGCAGATTGCCTGGGGAGTGATCGAACGGAAGCTGTGCCAGCTGGGGTTCTGAGCGGCTCAGCCGCTGAGACCCGGTTCTGATAGGTAAGATCTGCAATCAGGGGGGAACGGATGCTCAATCTGGAAGAACTCACGGCAGGCGCCCAGGTCGTCGGGATCGAGCCCGTCGGCCCGGTGACGCTGGTCGCGGTCGAGCCGGTCGGCGCCGACGCCGTTACCGTGGTCTATCGCACCGGCGAAGGGGCCATCGCCGAGCGCATGCTGTTCCGCACCGACCAGGCACGGCTGTCGCTCGCAGTGACGGGGCGCGCATGGGGCTTCGATGCCGACGGCGGCCACTTCAAGCTCGCCACCGAAGCCCTGCGCATCCGCCTGGCCCACCTGTTTGATCCGATGATGGCCGTCCACACCTCCAACGTGGAGCCGCTGCCGCACCAGATTTCCGCCGTTTACGAACACATGCTGCCGCGCCAGCCGCTGCGTTACGTGCTGGCCGACGACCCGGGCGCCGGCAAGACCATCATGGCCGGCCTCTACATCCGCGAGTTGATCATCCGCGCGGACGCGCAGCGGATCCTGATCGTCGCCCCCGGCTCGCTCACCGGCCAGTGGCAGGACGAACTGCGTGAGAAATTCGGGCTGGAGTTCGAGATCTTCAGCCGCCAGCGCCACGAGGAATCCGGCAGCGGCAACTTCTTCGCCGAACACGACCGGGTGATCATCCGGCTTGACCAGGTGGCCCGCAACGAGGCCTACCGGGAGAAGCTGTGTGCCACCGAGTGGGACCTGATCATCGTCGACGAGGCGCACAAGCTCTCGGCCAGCTACTTCGGCGGCGAGGTCAAGAAGACCCAGCGCTTCGAGTTCGGCGAGCAGCTGGGCAGCCTGTGCCGCCACTTCCTGCTGATGACTGCCACCCCGCACAACGGCAAGGAAGAGGATTTCCAGATCTGGCTGTCGTTGCTCGATTCCGACCGTTTCTACGGCCGCTTCCGCGAAGGCGCGCACAAGGTCGACGTTTCCGACCTGATGCGGCGGATGGTGAAGGAGAAGCTGGTCAAGTTCGACGGCACCCCGCTGTTCCCCGAGCGCCGCGCCTACACCACCCTGTACGAGCTGTCGGACGAGGAGGCGGCGCTATATGAGGGCGTGACCAGCTACGTGCGCGAGGAGATGAACCGCGCCGACCGGCTGGACGGCAAGCGCAGGGGCACCATCGGCTTCGCCTTGACCATCCTGCAGCGGCGGCTGGCGTCAAGTCCGTCCGCCATTTTCCACTCGCTGCGCCGGCGCCGCCTCCGCCTGCAGTCGCAGCTGGAGGAAATGCGTCTGCTGGCCCGCGGCCGGTCGCTGCGCAACGAGAGCGAGATCTACGTCCGCCGGGTCCTCGACCTGCCGGAAAACCTCGACGAAGCCGACGAGGAGCTCAGCGCCGAAGACTGGGAGGAATACACCGAGGAAGTCAGCAGCCAGGCCACCACCGCGGAAACCATCACCGAGCTGGAAGCCGAGATCGCCAGCCTGGAACAGCTGGAAGAGCAGGCACGCCGGGTAGTCGCCTCCGGCAATGACAGCAAGTGGGCCCAGCTTTCCCAGCTGCTCCACGACCACCCGGAAATGCGCGACCGCGCCGGCAACCCGCGCAAGCTGATCATCTTCACCGAGCACCGCGACACGCTCACCTACCTGCGCGACCGCATCAGCGACCACCTCGGCAAGCCTGATGCGGTGGTCACCATCCACGGCGGCACCAATCGCGACGAGCGCCGCAAGATCCAGGAGCGCTTCCGCCAGGATCCGGACACCCTGATCCTGGTCGCCACCGACGCGGCCGGCGAAGGCGTGAACCTGCAGAACGCCAACCTCATGGTCAACTACGACCTGCCGTGGAACCCGAACCGCATCGAGCAGCGCTTCGGCCGCATCCACCGCATCGGCCAGCGCGAGCTCTGCCACCTCTGGAACATGGTCGCCGCCAGCACCCGCGAAGGCGACGTGTTCCAGCGCCTGTTCGAGAAGCTGGAAGTCGAGCGCGCGGCGCTGGGCGGCCAGGTCTTCGACATCCTGGGCGAGGCGTTCGAGGGCACCTCGCTCAAGGAGCTGCTGGTCGAGGCGATCCGCTACGGCGAGCGCCCCGACGTGCGCGACCGCCTCAACCGCGTCATCGACGGCGCGCTCGACACCGCCCACCTCAAGGACATCATCCAGCGCAACGCCCTGGTCGACAACGCCATGAGCATGGAGCACCTGTTCTCCATCAAGGAAGAGATGGACCGGGCCCAGGCGCGCAAGCTGCAGCCGTATTTTCTGCGCAGCTTCTTCCTGCAGGCTTTCGCCCAGGCCGGTGGCGATGCCCGCCGGCGCGAAGGGCACCGCTACGAAATCCCGCACGTGCCGGCCTCGCTGCGCGAGCGCGACCGCCAGATCAGCGACACCCGCACCCCGCTGCTGCAGCGCTATAGCCGCATCTGTTTCGACAAGGCCGAGATCCACGTTGATGGCAAGCCGCAGGCCGACCTGGTGCATCCGGCCCATCCGCTGATGGCCGCACTGATCGACCAGGTGCTGGATGGCGGCCGCCAGCTGCTCAAGCAGGGCGCGGTGCTGCTCGACCCGGCAGACACGGGGGAGCTGCCTTCGCTCCTGCTGCTGGTGGACCACAGCGTGAGAGAAGGCGCCAGCGACAGCGGCCGCGTGATTTCGCGCCGCCTGCAGTTCGTGCGCACGGACGGGCAAGGAACGCTGCGCTTTGCCGGCTGGGCGCCGCACCTGGACCTGGAACCGCTGGACGCGGCCGACCTGGCGCGGGTGCAGCCGCTGCTGGACCAGTCCTGGCTTGCCTCCGGCGTAGAGGCGCGCGCGCTGCAGCACGTGGCCGCCACCCTGGCACCCGAACACTTCGAGGAAGTGCGCGCCCGCCGCGAGCGCCAGGTCGATCGCATCCACCAGGCGGTGCAGGAGCGCCTGGTCAAGGAAATCAACCACCTCTCCTCCCGGGTCATTGCCCTGGAAGAGGAAGTCGCCGCCGGCCGCCAGCCGCGGGTGCAGCCGGAGAACCTGCGGCGCCAGGTGGACCGGCTCACCGCACGGCTGGACTCGCGCAAGCGCGAGCTGGAGCAGCAGCGGCACATCGTCTCGGCCACGCCGGTGATTGTCGGCGGCGCGCTGGTCGTCCCCGCGGGCCTGCTGGCGAAGCTGAAGGGCGAAGGCGTCCCCAACGACTTCAGCGCCGATCCCGCCGCGCGCGCGGAAATCGAGCGGCGCGCCATGCAGGCGGTGATCACGCACGAGGAGTCGCTCGGCCACGTGGTCAAGGACGTCTCTGCCCTCAAATGCGGCTGGGACATCACTGCCCAGCCGCCGCCGGTGGACGGCGTGCTGCCCGAATCGCGCCATATTGAAGTCAAGGGCCGCGCCAAAGGCGCCGACGTGGTGATCATCACCCGCAACGAGATCTGCACCGCCCTCAACCAGGGCGACAAGTTCTGGGTGGCGATCGTGTTGGTCGATGGCGACGAGGTGGATGGGCCGCACTACGTCCCGCAGCCGTTCACGCAGGAGCCGGAGCCGGGGGTAACCGCGGTGACCTACAAAATTTCCGCGCTGCTGGAGAGGGCGAAGCAATGACGCCCGTCGGCGGCTTGAGGATGCCTCTGCAATGACGATCCATGCCTACATCGGGGAGAAGGCCTCCCGGACGCACGAGAATCGGATGCTCCAGGAGTTCCTGGAGGGGCTCGCACCGCGCTGGGCCGAAAGCGAGGAC
>JAJUFY010000267.1 GCA_029263635.1 Ectothiorhodospiraceae bacterium
CAAGCTGTTCGATGCCCAGGAATACCAGCAGCGGCGTTTCGACGAGGCCAACCGCCGCAACGCCCGCCAGCTGCTGAAGTTCGAAGCGATCAGATCCGCCAACGCGCCAGTGGTGCAGCTGCTGGCGGCGATGGCGCTGGCGGCGGTGGTCTATCTGGCTACGCTGCCCGATGTGGTGGAGAACATCACGCCGGGCACCTTCATGTCCTTCATCGCCGCGATGCTGCTGCTGATGCAGCCGCTGAAGCGGCTGACCGAGGTGATGTCGCCGATCCAGCAGGGCATTGCCGCCGGCGAGAGCCTGTTTGCCGTGATCGACCAGCCGCCCGAGGTGGACACCGGCACGCGCGAACTGGACCGGGCCCAGGGGCACATCGAATTCCGCGACGTCCGCTTCAGCTATCCCGGCAAGAGCGACGTGCTGAAGGGCATCGACCTGGACATCGCGCCCGGCGAGACGGTGGCGCTGGTCGGCCGTTCCGGCAGCGGCAAGACCACGCTGGCCAGCCTGCTGCCGCGTCTGTATGACGTCGAGCGCGGCGAGATCCTGCTCGACGGCCATCCGCTCCAGGAGTATCGGCTGGCCGACCTGCGCAGGCAGATCGCCATGGTCGGGCAGCACGTGGTGCTGTTCAACGATACCGTGGCCGCCAACATCGCGTACGGCCTTACCGATGTCGACCGGGACGCGGTGGTCGAAGCGGCCAAGGCGGCCCACGCGCTGGAGTTCATTGAGCGGCTGCCGCAGGGCTTCGACACCCCGATCGGCGAGAACGGCGTAATGCTGTCCGGCGGTCAGCGGCAGCGGCTGGCGATCGCCAGGGCGCTGCTGAAGGACGCGCCGATCCTGATCCTCGACGAGGCGACTTCGGCGCTGGATACCGAGTCGGAGCAGCAGATCAAGGCGGCGCTGGACGTGCTCATGCGGGGCCGAACGACTCTGGTCATCGCCCACCGCCTGTCCACCATCGAGAGCGCCGACCGTATCGTGGTCATGCAGGACGGCCGCATCGTCGAGTCGGGCAGCCATACCGAGCTGCTGGCGCGGGACGGCCACTACGCCTCGCTGCACCGGCTGCAGTTTTCGGAGGCTGCCGCGTCGTCTTCGCTGCGGGCCTGATGCCGGTGCCGAAGCGAGGCGGGATTCCACGGTTCTGGCTCACCGGCGGACTGCCGGCGACACTGCTGGCCCCGCTTGGCGCTGCCATGGCGCTGGTGGCCACCGTGCGACGCGGCCTGTACCGGCGCGGCCTGCTGCGCAGCCAGCGACTGCCGGTGCCGGTCATCGTGGTCGGCAACATCTTTGTCGGCGGCACCGGCAAGACGCCCCTGGTGGTCTGGCTGTGCGCGCGGCTGCAGGCGCTGGGACGGCGGCCGGGGATCGTGCTGCGCGGCTATGGCGGACAGGCCGAGCACTGGCCGCAGCGGGTGCGGCCGGACAGCGATCCGCTGCTGGTCGGCGACGAGGCGGTGCTGCTCGCTCGGCGCACCGGCGTGCCGGTGGCCGCCGGACCGGCACGTCCGGCGGCAGCGGCGCTGCTGCTGGAGGAAGGTTGCGATGTCATCGTCAGCGACGACGGGCTGCAGCACTACGCGCTGGCCCGCGACCTGGAAATCGCCGTCATCGACGCGGCCCGCGGCCTCGGCAATGGCCGCTGCCTACCCGCTGGGCCGCTGCGGGAGCCGCGCCGGCGGCTGGAGACGGTGGATCTGGTGATCGCCAATGGCGGCGACAGCCCGCTGACGCCGTATTCCTTCCGGCTCGTCCCCGAGCCCTTGCGGCCGCTGGTGCCAGGGCAGCAGGGCGCGGTACCGGCTGGCGGGCCAGTGCATGCCATCGCCGGAATCGGCAATCCGGCGCGGTTCTTCGCGCAGCTGCGGGCGCTGGGATTCGAGCCGATCGAGCACGCCTTTCCCGATCACCATCGCTACCGGCCGGGTGAGCTGACCTTCGATGACGACCTGCCTATCCTTATGACCGAGAAGGACGCCGTGAAAGTGTTCGATGGCGCTGCGGGGCGCGGCTGGGTGCTGCCGGTACGCGCCGAGCCGACGCCGGCCGCGCGCCAGGCCCTGGACGCGCTGCTGGCACGTATCTGACGGAAGACTGCCATGCCCTCGACCGAGTTTACGGTGATCATTCCCGCCCGCTACGGTTCGACCCGGTTTCCCGGCAAGCCGCTGGTCGATATCGGCGGCAAGCCCATGATCCGGCATGTCCACGAGCGGGCGCTGGAGAGTGGGGCGGCGCGGGTGCTGGTGGCCACCGACGATGCGCGGATCGCCGCTGCGGCGCAAGGCTTCGGCGCCGAAGTGGTGATGACCCGCAGCGACCATCCTTCCGGCACCGATCGGCTGGCTGAGGTGGTCGAGCAGCTCGGGCTGCATGACCCGGCCATCGTGGTCAATCTGCAGGGCGACGAGCCGCTGATGCCGCCGGGGCTGGTGCGCCAGACCGCAGAGGCGCTGGCCCAGCGCCAGGAAGCCGACATCGCCACGCTGGCGACACCTATCGTCACGCGGACCGACGTCTTCGATCCGAATGTCGTCAAGGTGGTCCGCGACCGCGACGGCTATGCGCTGTATTTCAGCCGTGCGCCGATTCCGTGGGACCGCGACAACTTCAAGCAGGCGGACGGGCCCCTGACCGCCGGCTACCTGCGCCATCTTGGAATCTACGGCTATCGAGTGAGCTTCCTGCGGCGCTATCCGTGCCTGTCCGAGGTGGAGCTGGAGCGGGCCGAGAGCCTGGAGCAGCTGCGGGCGCTCTGGCACGGTGCGCGGATCTACGTCGGCGTCGCCAATGAGCTGCCGGGACCGGGCGTCGATACCCCGGCCGACCTGGAGAAAGTGGCCGCGGCCCTGGCGGTTTGACCCCAACAGCCTGGCGGCGGTGGGGCGGATTGTGGGGGCAAATCCTTTCCGAAACACTTCCGCAAGTGTTTGATCCTATTAGCCCGCGTCTGCTACTGTCTGCCGCTGTCTTGATGCAATGATTCTAACTGTAGGTAGCTGAATTTAATGGAAAAAGTCGGTGTTCTGTTCGTCTGCATGGGCAACATCTGTCGTTCCCCCACCGCAGAGGGCGTGTTTCGACGGCTGGTCGAGGAGGAGGGGCTCAGTGAGCGGATCCGGATCGACTCGGCCGGTACCCATGACTATCACATCGGCAAGTCGCCCGACCGGCGTTCCATGCTGGCGGCGCAACGGCGCGGTATTGACCTTTCGCCATTGCGGGCGCGCCAGGTGGCGCTCACCGACTTTGAGTCCTTCGACTGGATCGTCGCCATGGACAAGGACAACCTGCGATTGCTGGAGCGGCAGTGCCCGCCGGAGCATCGCGGCAAGCTGTCGCTGCTGCTCGATCATGCGCCGCAGGTCGAGCTGCGGGAAGTGCCGGATCCGTACTATGGCGGCGAGGACGGTTTCGAGCTGGTGCTCGACCTGGTCCAGGAAGGAGCGGAGGGCCTGCTGGCGAAGGTCAAGGCGGCGCTAAGCGAACGCTAGAGCC
>JAJUFY010000006.1 GCA_029263635.1 Ectothiorhodospiraceae bacterium
CGGGCAAGGGCGAACTCCGGGTCGACGGGGCGGACGATCCCGCCTGGCCCGCCCTGCGCGCCGCGCTGATCGACATTTCCCGCGAACTGGCCCAGGCCATCGTCCGCGATGGCGAGGGCGCGACCAAGCTGATCACCGTGACCGTCAGCGAGGGCGCCGATGAAGCCGAATGCGCCAAGGTCGCCTATGCGATCGCCGAATCGCCGCTGGTCAAGACCGCGCTGTTCGCCAGCGACCCGAACTGGGGGCGTATCCTCGCCGCCGTCGGCCGGGCCGGCATCGACGATCTCGACGTGGACCGGGTGCGGCTGTACCTGGACGATCTGCTGATCGCGGAGCACGGCGGCCGGGTGGCCGGCTATCGCGAGGAAGACGCAGCTGCCCGTATGGCGAAGGAGGAAGTCACCATCGGTGTCCGGCTGGGGCGTGGCGATGCCGCCGCCACCGTCTGGACCTGCGACCTCTCCTACGATTACGTCCGCATCAACGCGGATTACCGCAGCTGAGGCGAGCGTGGCCGATCATCCGCTGCAGGTCGCGGCAGCGGTGGTATGCGATACCGCCGGCCGGATCCTGATCGCCCGCCGCCCGACACATGTGCACCAGGGCGGGCTGTGGGAATTCCCGGGCGGCAAGCTGGAGCCGGGCGAAACGGCTGCGCAGGCGCTCGACCGGGAGCTGTGGGAGGAGCTGGGCATCCGGCCCACCCGCTGCCGCCGCCTGCTGCGGATTCCTCACCGCTACCCCGACCGTCACGTGCTGCTGGATGTCTGGCGGGTGGACGCCTTCGAGGGCGAACCCGTCGGCCGGCAAGGGCAGCCGCTGCGCTGGGTCGAGCCCGACGCGCTGCCCGAATATGCCTTCCCGGCCGCCAACCGGCCCATCATCGCGGCCGCGCGGCTGCCGGACCGCTACCTGATCACGCCGGAAGGCGAGGGCCGCGCCAGCCTGCTGGCCGGGCTGAGGAGGGCGACCGAACGCGGCGTCCGCCTGGTCCAGTTGCGCGCGCCGGGCCTGGAGCCGGACGCTTATGCGGCCCTGGCGCGCGAGGCGATCGATCTATGCCGGGCGCATGGCGTCCGGATTCTCCTGAATGCTGCGCCGGAGCTCGCACTGGAGCTGGGAGCCGATGGCGTGCATCTCACCGCGCGGCGGCTGCGGGAACTGCCCGCGCGTCCGGTGCCGCCGGAACTCTGGTGCGCCGCATCCTGCCATGATGCCGAGGAGTTGGCGCGGGCTCAGGCCCTGGGTGCCGACTTCGCCGTGCTCTCGCCGGTGCAGGCGACTGCCAGCCATCCGGGTACGGAACCGCTGGGCTGGCATGCCTTCGCAGAGCTGGTTCGGGATGTGCCGCTGCCGGTGTACGCGCTGGGCGGCGTCGGTCCGGCGGACCTGCCGCAGGCCTACGCGGCCCGCGCCCAGGGAGTGGCGGCTATCCGCGCGCTCTGGGGCTAGAAGTCCTGGCTGTCGTCGTTGGCGGGCCGGGATTCGGCGTCGAGCCGGGCGAAGGCGCCGTCGTCCAGCTCATTGCCGGGAATGTGGTGGCTGCCATCCAGCCAGGCACCGAGGTCGATCAGCCGGCAGCGCTTGCTGCAGAAAGGGCGGTAGGGAGATTGCGGTCCCCACTCGACTTCGGCCTTGCAGGTCGGACAGTGTGTGGTTGCCATGTTCGATCAGACCACTTGTTGCGTACCGGGTTCCGCCGGAAGCCGGCCTCAAAGCCCGCAGCGGCAGAGCTGAAAGGCGACATCGTCACGGGTCTGGACCGGCCGCTCGCCGGTCTCGCGCTGCTGCAGGAAGCGGACCGTGAAGAAATATTTGCTGCCGCTGATTTCGGCGAAATAGGGAGCATCGGCCGGCAGCAGCACCCGTATCAGCTGATAGCTCGCGCTCCGGTCGGGGCTCTGCTGGAACAGGCCGTCCCGCGCCACCAGCGATTCGGGCTCGGCGCTTTCGCGCAGCAGGCGCAATACCAGGGCCGTTGCCTGCTGCAGCGTCTCCAGCGGGCCGAACCAGGCCTGCAACTGCGCGCGCCGCTCGGCGGCCGGCTGCAGCAGCCAGTGCTGGTAGGCGGGCAGGTCGAAGCTGCAGGTTCCGCCGGGGATGCCGGCCCGCTGCATGACGCCGTTGAGCAGGTCGTTGTTCTTCAGTTCGCTGCCCGGCAGGCCTCGTACCGACTTCAGCGCAGCGGCGAGCCGGCGGCAGTCCTCCAGCAGCGGTTGCAGCCGGGCCGAGTCGACGTCCGGGTTATGGCGCAGCCGTTCCAGGCTGCCGGCGATGCGCTCCAGTTCCTTGATGAGTTCGCCGCGGATATCGCCGCGGCTAGACAGCACGCTGAGGATATCCAGCAGCGTTGCGACGCTCTGACGGCTGTGCCATGGGCTGTCGCCGTTCAGGGCCCAGTCGATTTCCTGGAACAGGAACTCGAGCCGCAGCAGGGTGCGTATTCGCTCATTGAGCGGCTGCTCGTAGGCGGCCGGCATGGCTTGTTGCTGTGCCATCGGCGTCCATCCTTATGCATGCGCGCAGGCGGCACATTGTGGCGCAGTCGCCCGGGATGCTCAATCGGCAGCCAGCCGCAGGTATTGCCGATGCAGCCGCTCGACCTGCGGCTCCAGCGCGTCCAGGTCGCCGTCGTTGACGATCACGTCATCGGCCCGCGCCAGCCGCTCCTGGCGCGACATCTGCGCCCTGAGGATGGCCTCGGCCTCCTCCCGGCTGCTGCCGTCGCGGCTCATGACGCGAGCGATCTGCACCTCTTCGGGGACGTCGACCACCAATACCCGCTGCACCGCCTTGCTGAGGTCGCCCTCCAGCAGCAGCGGTGCCACCAGCAGTGCGTATGGCCCCGACAGCGCCTGCAGGCTGTCCTGGAGATGCTGGCGGATCAGCGGGTGCAGGATGCTTTCCAGACGGCGGCGTTCTTCCGGCTGGCCGAATACCCGAGCCCGCAGCGCCCGCCGGTCCAGCTCGCCGGTTGTCGTCAGAATCTCCGAGCCGAATGCTTCCACCACCGCCGCCAGCCCGCTGCTGCCGGGGGCGACGACCTCGCGTGCCGAGACATCGGCATCCACCAGCGGCACACCGCGTGCCGCGAACAGATCGGCCACCGTGGTCTTGCCGCTGGCGATTCCGCCGGTCAGCCCGATGATCAGCATAGCGTTCTCCTGACTAGTCCTTGGCGCCGGCAGCGGATTCCGTCCGGCAATGTCGCTTGTTTTTACAGGCCCGCTGCACGCAGGTAAACCGCGATGAGCCGGTCTCCCCAGAGCATGGCCAGCCAGCCGGCAGCAGCCAGGAAGGGGCCGAAAGGGATCGGCACGTTACGGTCACGGCCGAGGGCCAGGACCATGGCGATCCCGACGACGGCGCCAGTCAGCGACGACAGCAGGATGATCACCGGCAGCACCTGCCAGCCGAGCCAGGCGCCCAGCATGGCCAGCAGCTTGAAATCGCCATAGCCCATTCCCTCCTTGCCGGTCAGCAGGCGGACCCCGTGGTAGATGGCCCACAGGCAGAGATAGCCGGCGGCGGCACCGATGATGCTGGCTTGCGGGTCGGAGAACACGCCGGTCAGGCTGAGCAGCAGGCCGAGCCAGAGCAGCGGCAGGGTGATCACGTCCGGCAGGATCTGCTGCTCCAGGTCGATCACGCTCAGCGCGAGCAGCGCCCAGGTCAGCACCAGCGCCGCCAGTGCTGCCAGGCCGTAGCCGAAATGCCAGGCAACGCCGGCCGAAAGCACGGCGGTGATCAGCTCGATGAGCGGGTAGCGGGGCGAGATCCGGGCGCCGCAGCCGCTGCAGCGGCCGCGCAGGAACAGATAGCTCACCAGCGGGATATTCTCCCAGGGCCGGAGCCGGTGACCGCAGTCGGGGCAGTGCGATGGCGGCCAGAGCAGATCGAAGCGCTCCGCGGGTGCCGGGCTGGCCGCGGCGCTCTCCAGCAGTTCCCGGCACTGCGTGCGCCATTCCCGTTCCAGCATGCGCGGCAGGCGCAGGATCACCACGTTGAGGAAGCTTCCGACCAGCAGGCCGAGCACGAAGGTGGCAGCGACGAAGGCCGACGGTGTCTGTTCCAGATAGTTGAATAGGGACATCGGCAGCCTAAACGACGGTGCCGAGCTTGAAGATCGGCAGGTACATGGCGACCACCAGTCCGCCGACCAGTACCGACAGGATGCACATGATCAGCGGCTCCAGCAGGCTACTCAGGGTATCGACGGCGTTGTCGACCTCTTCCTCGTAAAAGTCGGCGACCTTGCCGAGCATGCTGTCCAGCGAACCGGCCTCTTCGCCGATGGCGACCATTTGCACCATCATGTTGGGGAACAGTCTGGTTTCCCGCATGGCCGACTGCAACTGCCGCCCCGAAGCCACCTGTTCGCGCATGGCCAGCACGGCTTGCTCGTATACCACGTTGCCGGTCGCGCCTGCCACGGAGGCTAACGCCTCCACCAGCGGCACGCCGGCGGCGAACATGGTCGCCAGCGTCCGGGCAAAGCGGGCATAGGCGGCCTTGCCGAGGATGGCACCGATCACCGGCAGGCGCAGTGCGAGCCGGTCCAGCAGGTCGCGGAAGGCCTTCGAGCGGCGCCTGGCCCGGACGAAGATGACCGCCGCGGCGATGCTGCCGCCAAGCATCATGTACCAGTGCTGCTGGAACAGCGCCGACAGTCGCAGGACGAAAACCGTGAAGGCGGGCAGGTCGGCGCCGAAACCCTGGAACAGCGACTCGAACTGCGGCACCACGGCCACCAGCAGGATGGCGGTGACGATGCCGGCAACCAGCGCCACCGCCGCCGGGTAGCCCAGGGCTTTCCTGATCTTCTTCTTGATCGACTCGGTCCTTTCCTTGTAAGCGGCGATCTTGTCGAGCAGGGTGTCGAGCACGCCGGCCTGCTCGCCGGCCCGGACCAGGCTGCAATACAGGGGATCGAAGTAGAGCGGATGCCTGGACAGCGCCTCGGTCAGCGAGGTGCCGGCTTCGATGTCGGCCTTGATGCCGAGCAGCAGCGTCTGCATCGCCGGCCTGTCGTGGCCGCGGCCGATGATATCCAGGGACTGCACCAGCGGGATGCCGGCATCGAGCATGGCCGCAAGCTGGCGGCTGAAGATGGCGATGTCGGCCGAGGAGATCTTCCCGCCCCGGCCGCCGAACAGCGCCCGCTTCTTCCGGGCCCGCTTGGGAACTATACCCTGCCGGCGCAGCTCGTCCTTGGCGGCAGCAGCGCTGGCGGCCTGGATCTCGCCGCGGACCCTGGTCCCCCGCCGGTCGATCCCCTCCCAGGCGAAGGTAGAGAGCTTGGCCGTCTTCTCCGCCATGGCTCAATCCCTGGTAACCCGGTTGAGTTCGGCCAGGCTGGTGATGCCCTGCCTGACCTTCTTCAGGCCGGAGGTCCTGAGGTCGGCGATCCCTTCCTGGCGTGCCTGCTCGGCCAGCTGCATGGCGTTGCCGCCTTCCAGGATGAGCCGCTCCATTGCCTCCGAGATCGGCATCACCTGGAAGATGCCGACGCGCCCTTTGTAGCCGTCGATGCAGTTTTCGCAGCCCTGGGGGCCGTAGATCACCAGGCCGTCCAGCTCGGCCTCGGCAAAGCCTTCCCTGAGCAGCGCCTCCTTCGGTAGATCCATCGGCTGCCTGCAGTGGCTGCACAGCCGTCGGGCCAGCCGCTGGGCGATGATGAGGCTGACCGTGGAGGCGATGTTGTAGGGCGGCACGCCCATGTTCGCGAGGCGGGTCAGGGTCTGGGGCGCGTCGTTGGTGTGCAGGGTGGAGAGCACCAGGTGGCCGGTCTGCGCCGCCTTGATGGCGATCTCGGCGGTCTCCAGGTCGCGGATCTCGCCGACCATGATCACGTCCGGATCCTGGCGCAGGAAGGCCCGCAGGGCCGAGGCGAAATCCAGCCCGATCCTGGGATTGAGGTTCACCTGGTTGATGCCGGGCACGATGATTTCGACCGGATCCTCGACCGTGGAGATGTTGCGGTCCTGGGTGTTGAGGATGTTGAGCGCGGCATAGAGCGACACCGTCTTGCCGCTGCCGGTCGGGCCGGTCACCAGGACCATGCCGTAGGGCTTGTGGATGGCGTTGAGGAACAGCGCCTTCTGGTCGTCCTCATAGCCGAGCATGTCGATGCCCAGCCTGGCGCTGCCCGGGTCGAGGATGCGCAGCACGATCTTCTCGCCGAACAGCGTGGGGCAGGTGCTGACGCGGAAGTCGATGGCGCGCGACCTGGACAGGTTCATCTTGATGCGGCCGTCCTGCGGCAGCCGCCGTTCGGCGATGTCCAGCCGCGACATCACCTTGAGCCGTGCCGCGATGCGCGGCGCCAGTCCGATCGGCGGTGCGGCCACCTCGCGCAGCACGCCATCGAGACGGAAGCGGATCCGGTAGGCCTGCTCGTACGGCTCGAAGTGAATGTCGGAAGCCCCCTTGCCGATGGCGTCGAGCAGGACCTTGTTGACGAAGCGCACCACCGGTGCGTCGTCGGCATCGGCGTCGCTCGGCTCGGGGTCCACCGGATCGTCGCCACCGCTGACCGGCAGGTTCTCCAGGCCCTCGTCGAGGTCCGCCATCATCGGGTAGAACGCGTCGAGCGTCCGCTCGATGGCCCGCTGGAGCTTGCCTTCCTCGACCAGGATGGGCTCGATGCCGTACCCGGTGTGGAACTTGATCTCGTCCAGGGCCTCGAGGTTGGTCGGGTCGGCGATTGCCACGAACAGACGCTTGCCGCGCCTGAACAGCGGCAGCGTCTGATGCCGGCGGATGAGCTTGTCCTTGACCAGCGAGACGACGGCCGGATCCGGCTCGACACTGTCCAGATCCAGCAGCGGGATGCCGAATTCCTGGGCAGCCGCCTGGGCAACGGCCCTGGCGCTGACGAGCTTGCGTTGTACCAGGTGGCGGACCAGCGGAAGCCTTGCCTTGCGCGCCGCGGCAACGGCGTCCCGAGCTTGCTCTTCCGTGAGCAGGCCGTCACGGACCAGCCGGGCGGCCAGGCCGCCCAGTCGGATGGCGGGAGTCGCTGAGGCCATAGCGTTATTGTTGATGCTGCGCGCGGCCGCGGCCGCCGAAGAGTCTCGCCAGCTATCAATAACTTAAGGCGCAGGGACTGCTGTCGAATATAGACCAGTTCCGGTCCGGCGAGCTAGACGCCGGGGCAGGCGTCAGGCCTGGTCAGGCGGCAGGATTTCGTCGCCGGCGAAGACATCGACGGGCTCCTGCATGAAATAGCCCTGGATGTATTCGATGCCGCAGCGCCACAGGGCAGACAGATGCAGCGCGTCCTGCACCTGCCCGGCGATCGTCTTGATTCCCAGCGGGCGGCAGTGCGCGGCGATGGTTTCCGCCAGCTGCTGATGCTGGCGATTGGTGCTGATGTCTTCGGTGATGCGCTGTGCCAGGCGCACGAAGTCGGGCCGCAGGCTTTGCAGCAGCTGCAGCTCCCGCTCATCGGCGGCGCCGAAATGCTCCAGCGCCACGCCGCAGCCAAGGGCGCGGGCTCCCTCCAGGAACCGCTGCGCTTCGGCGGGTCGGGCGAGGACGCATTGCTGTCGCAGCTGCAGGACCAGCTGGGCCGGTTGCAGCTGGGCAGCGGTGACGGTGTCGTGCAGCCAGCGGAGCAGGCTGTTGCCGATGCTCCCTGGGCAGAGTTTGACGAACAGAGTCGGCTGACCGCGCCGGCCCCGCTGCGTTTCGAGGACGCGCACGGCGTGCGACAGCACCCATTGGTCGAGCCGTTCCGTGAGTGCGCCGGCCTCCACGACGTCCATGAATTCATGAGGCAGGATGTCGTGGCCGTCCTCCGCGATCATGCGGACGAACACTTCGTAAAAGGAGCTGGGCTGACCGCTGACGCTGGCGATCGGCTGGTACACCAGCCGGAAGCGGTCTGCCTGCAGCGCTGCACGCACCTGCGCGAGCCGGTCGGCAGCGGCCGGCGCCGCGGTGGAGGGCAGGCTGTCGGCTGCAGCATCCAGGGATCCAACGGGTGCTTTGCCAGCGCCGCGACGGCGGCCTGCGAGCGCATTCTTGTCGGGCGATGGCATGCGTAGACCTGCGTCGGAATTTCCCCAAGCATAGCGTACCGGCGGCCGCTGACCGCGGCTGCCGGCAACAGGCGCAGTCAGCGTTGGCAGTGCTCGCTAGCGGGTCGGATCCGGCGAGACGCGGACGAGCAGCTTGCCCCGGTTGCGGCCGCTCAGCAGGCCCTGGAAGGCGGTCACCGCATTTTCCAGTCCCTCGACGATGTCCTCGCGGTACTTCACCTGCCCGCTGCGGATCCAGTCGCCCATATCGCGCTGGAAGTCAGGGAAGCGTGGCGCGAAGTCGAACTGGATGAAGCCGCGGATCAGTACCCGATGGGTGAGCACCGCCCGCATCAGTCTCGGCAGCTGGTCGGGGCCGGCCGGCAACCGGGTATCGTTGTAGTGGGCGATCAGCCCGCACACCGGCATGCGGGAGAAGTCGTTGAGCAGGTCGATCACCGCGTTCAGCACCTTGCCGCCGACGTTCTCGAAATAGACGTCGATGCCGTCCGGGCAGGCAGCCTTGAGCTTGGCGGGGAAGTCGTCGTCGCGGTAGTTGACGCAGGCGTCGAAGCCCAGTTCGTCGACCACATAGGCGCATTTGTCGTCGGCGCCGGCGATGCCGACCACCCGGCAGCCCTTGAGCTTGGCGATCTGCCCGACCACCTGCCCGACCGCGCCGCTGGCGGCCGAGACCACCACCGTCTCGCCCGCCTTGGGCTGGCCGATTTCCAGCAGGCCGACATAGGCCGTGAAGCCGGGCATGCCCAGTACGCCGAGGGCGGTGCTGATGGGGGCGAGCGACGGATCCAGCCGGCGCAGGCCGCGGCCGTTGGACAGCGCATAGGTCTGCCAGCCGCTGTGCGAGAGGACCAGGTCGCCTTCCTGCCAGTCCGGATGCCGGGAAGCGACCACCTGGCTGACCGTGCCGCCTTCCATCACCTCGCCCAGTTCCACCGATTTGGCATACGACTTGGCGGCGCTCATGCGGCCGCGCATGTATGGGTCCAGCGACAGGTAAATGGTCTTGAGCAGGACCTGGCCGTCCTCAGGAGTCGGCACCGGGACGCTTTCCAGCCGCAGGTGGCGTTCATCGGGCATGCCTTCCGGCCGCTCGACAAGGACGATGCGTTGGTTCTGTTCCATGCTCCTTCTCCTGTGTACGGTGGATGTGTCCGGGTCCCGATTGTGAACCGGCAGCAGCAGATTAACCACTGTGGACAGGGAGCATGGCAGGCGCGCGGGCTGTTGCGTCGGCGCCGGGTTTTCTGGATGAAGGGCCGGCGGACTGCCGAGCTAGAAAATGGTCGGGGTGAGAGGATTTGAACCTCCGGCCCCTGCCTCCCGAAGACAGTGCTCTACCAAGCTGAGCTACACCCCGACTTTAGGTGCTGCGCTCGACCGCGAAATTGGCCAGCGCTTGCAGGGCCGCCTTGTAGTCGCTGTTCGGGAGACAGCGCAGGCTTTCGATCGCGCGATCGGCCTCGGCCCTTGCGAGGCGCCGAGTATAGGTAATCGCACCGGTGTTTTCAACGGCTGCGTGCACTTCTTCGATGCGATCCAGTCCGCCCTGCTCGATCGCCTCCCGGATCAGGCTGCGCTGGGCGCTGTCGCCGGCACGCATGGCCTGGATCAGCGGCAGGGTGGGCTTGCCCTCGATCAGGTCATCGCCGATGTTCTTGCCGATCTCGTCGGCACTGCCGGCGTAATCGAGCACGTCGTCGATCAGCTGGAAGGCGGTACCGAGCTGCCGGCCGTAGGCCGCCAGCGCCTCCTGCTGCTCGACGCCGGCACCGGCCAGCGCAGCGGCCAGCCGGCAGCCGGCCTCGAACAGGGCGCCGGTCTTGCGGTAGATGACCTCCAGGTAGCGCTCCTCGGTGACGTCCGGATCATGGACGTTCATGAGCTGCATGACCTCGCCGGCGGCGATCGTGTTTGTCGCCTTGGCCATGACCTGCATGACCTGCGCGTCTTCCAGCTCGACCATCAGCTCGAAGGCGCGGGTATAGAGGAAGTCGCCAACCAGCACGCTGGCCTCGTTGCCCCAGATGCTGTTGGCGGTATCGCGGCCGCGGCGCAGGGTGGAGGCATCGACCACGTCGTCGTGGAGCAGGGTGGCGGTATGGATGAACTCGACGATGGCCGCCATCTGCGCGTGGGCCTGGGGCCGGAAACCGCAGGCGCGGCCGGCGAGCAGCACCAGCAGGGGCCGCAGCCGCTTGCCGCCGCTGTTGATGATATAGCCGGCCAGCTGATTGATGAGCACCACGTCGGACTGCAAACGCGCCTGGATCAGACGGTTGACGGCGGCCATATCGTCCGCGACCAGGGCACGAATCGCATTAATGTCCATCGGGGAGGCTCCGGAAAGGCAGAGGCGCATGCTAGAAAGGGGTGAGGACGGTGTCAAGCAAGGGCGCGCGGGCGTTTGACCGGCATCGGTGGACAGGCTAGAATCGCCGCCCTTAACTGAATTCCGCATGTGCGTTGGGAGAACGGATATGTACGCCGTCATCAAGACCGGTGGCAAGCAATACCGCGTGGCTGAAGGCGACGTGCTGCGTGTCGAGAAGCTCGAAGTCGCCGAGGGCGGCGCCGTCGAGTTCGACCAGGTGCTCATGGTCGGCAATGGCGACGATATCAAGATCGGCGCGCCCGTGCTTGCCGGCAGCAACGTGACTGCCGAGGTCGTTCGTCACGGCAAGGGCGACAAGGTGATCGGCGTCAAGCTGCGCCGGCGCAAGAACTCGCGGACCCGCTTCGGACACCGGCAGCAGTTCACCGAGATCAAGATCACCGGCATCAAGGCCGGCTGAGGGGTTTAGGCAATGGCACACAAAAAGGCAGGCGGTAGCACCCGTAACGGTCGCGATTCCCACAGCAAACGGCTGGGCGTGAAGCGCTTCGGCGGCGAGCTGGTGCGGGCCGGCAACATCATCGTGCGTCAGCGCGGCACCCGCTTCCATGCCGGCGAGAATGTCGGCATCGGCAAGGACCACACCCTGTTTGCCCTGGTCGACGGCCAGGTCGAGTTCCGGGTCAGGGGCGAGCGCTCGCGCAAGTACGTCAGTGTCCGCCCAGCCTGAGCGGCGGCTGCACGAGACACCGAAAGCCCCGTCCCTGACGGGGCTTTTTTGTGGAACAATCGCTGTCCTTGCCGACACTGAGCGGGTGGGTGGCCCATGAAGTTCGTCGACGAAGTCACCATCAAGGTCGCTGCCGGCGATGGCGGCAACGGCTGCGTGAGCTTCCGCCGGGAGAAGTTCGTTCCCCGCGGCGGGCCTGACGGCGGCGACGGCGGCGACGGCGGCAGTGTCTGGCTGGAGGCCGATGAGGGACTGAACACGCTGGCCGATTTTCGCCATACCCGCTCGTTTGCCGCGCAGCGGGGCGAGAACGGGATGGGCCGGCAGATGTACGGCAAGGGCGGCGACAGCATCACCGTCCGGGTGCCGGTAGGCACCGTCGTCACCGATGTCGACACCGGCGAGCAGCTCGGCGATCTCACCCGCCACGGCCAGCGGCTGCTGGTGGCCCGCGGCGGCAAGGGCGGGCTCGGCAATGTCCATTTCAAGAGCTCGGTGAACCGCGCGCCGCGACGGGCTACCCCGGGTACGCCCGGCGAGCGGCGCGAATTGCGGCTGGAGCTCAAGGTGCTGGCCGACGTCGGCCTGCTGGGCATGCCCAACGCCGGCAAATCGACCTTCATCCGCGCCGTGTCCTCGGCGCGGCCCAAGGTGGCCGATTACCCGTTCACCACGCTCTATCCCAACCTCGGCGTGGTCAGCGTCGGTCTCAACCGCAGCTTCGTGGTGGCCGACATTCCCGGGCTGATCGAGGGCGCGTCGGAAGGCGCCGGGCTCGGCATCCGCTTTCTCAAGCATTTGGCGCGGACCCGGCTGCTGCTGCATCTGGTGGACGCCGCGCCGCTCGATCCCGACCACGATCCGGTGCGGGACGTCCGGGTGCTGGAGGACGAACTGGTTAAATTCGATCCGGAGCTGGCGCAGCGGGAGCGTTGGCTGGTGCTCAACAAGCTCGACCTGCTGCCGGCCGATGCGCGCGAGGCGCGCGTGGCGGAGCTGGTCGAGCGACTGGGCTGGCAAGGACCGGTGTTTGCGATCTCGGCCCTGAGCGGCGAGGGAACCGTGCAGCTCAGCCAGCAGATCATGAACGCATTGGAGCGCATGCGCGAGCAGGACACGGCGGATGCGGTCGGCGATCCGGAGCAGGACGAGCAATGAGCGGCATCGAGCGGACGTCACTGAGCGCGACCCGGCGCTGGGTCGTCAAGGTCGGCAGCGCCCTGGTTACCAACGAGGGCCGTGGCCTGGACCGGGAGCGGATCCAGGCCTGGGTCGAGCAGATCGCCGCCCTGCACCGGGCCGGGGTCGAGGTGACGCTGGTGTCGTCGGGCGCAGTGGCCGAGGGCGTCAAGCGGCTCGGCTGGACGCGTCGTCCGAAAGCGCTGTATGAGCTGCAGGCGGCGGCGGCCGTGGGGCAGATGGGGCTGGTGGAGGCCTACGAGTCGCAGTTTCAGCGCCACGGCCTGCAGACCGCGCAGGTGCTGCTCACCCACGAAGACATGGCCAACCGTTCGCGCTACCTGAACGCGCGCAGCACGCTGCGGACCCTGCTGCAGCTGGGCGTGGTGCCGGTCGTGAACGAGAACGACACGGTCGCCACCGAAGAGATCCGCTTCGGCGACAACGACACGCTGGCGGCGATGGTGGCCAATCTGGTGGAAGCGGACCTGCTGGTGATCCTGACCGATCAGGCGGGCCTGTTCGACCAGGATCCCCGTCTCAACCCGAACGCCAGGCTGGTCAGCGAGGGGCGGGCCGGCGATCCGCAGCTGGAAGCGCTGTGCTCGACCGCTGCCGGCACCCTGGGGCGCGGCGGCATGCTGGCCAAGGTGCAGGCCGGTGCCCGCGCCGGCCGGTCCGGGACGGCGACCGTGATCGCCTCCGGCCGCGAGCCGGATGTGCTGCTGCGGGTACGCAACGGCGAGCCGCTCGGCACCCTGCTGTGGCCGTCCAGCGGGCCGGTGGCGGCGCGCAAGCAGTGGCTTGCCAACCGGCTGAAGGTGAGCGGCCGGCTGCACATCGATGCCGGCGCGGCGAAGGTGCTGCGCGAGGCCGGCCGCAGCCTGCTGCCGGTCGGCGTGGTGGATGTCGAGGGCGTGTTCTCGCGCGGTGAACTGGTGGCCTGCCTGGGGCCGGACGGCCGCGAAGTGGCGCGCGGGCTGGTCAACTACGATGCCCAGGAAGTGGCGGCCATCAAGGGCCAGGCCAGCGACAAGATCGAGCAGCTGCTGGGTTACATGGGCGAGCCGGAGCTGAGCCACCGCGATAACCTGGTGGTGACCGGCTGAGCCCCGCTGGAGGCGGGCAGCGCAATAAAAAAGCCGGCTGTGAGGCCGGCTTTTTGCTGTGATTCGCTGTGAGAGGCGACGGCTCAGGCGGCCGACATCTCCTTGATGCGGGCGTTCAGGCGGCTCTTGTGGCGGTTGGCCTTGTTCTTGTGAATCAGGCCCTTGCCGGCCATGGTGTCGATGACCGGCACCGCAGCCTTGTAAGCCGCCTCTGCCTGCGCCTTGTCGCCGGCGTCGATGGCGCGCACGACCTTCTTGATGTAGGTGCGCAGCATGGAACGACGGGCCTGATTGTGCCGGCGGTTCTTCTCCGCCTGACGGGCGCGCTTTTTCGCAGACGCGATATTGGCCAAGGCTGAACTCCTGGTGATGCCAAGCTGAACGGAAGGCTCGGTACTATCCGGATTTCGTGCCCCGTTGTCAACATGCTGCGCGACACAAGTCGTAGGTGAAACAACGCGATCCGGCTATGATGCGCGGGCGCGCCCGCTGGAAGCGGCGGGAAGGCCGCCGGTGCCGCGCGCGCCCGACGGGTTCCGAATAACGATTTCTTGACCTCAATCTGCCTCGACCAGCGGTTCGAACAGCCAAATGAAGAAAGGCCTGCTGCGCTCCATCGCCACATTCGGCTCGCTCACCTTCCTGTCCCGGGTGCTGGGGATGGCGCGCGATATCGTCATCGGGGCGGCCTTTGGTTCCGGCGCCGCCACCGACGCCTTCTTCGTCGCCTTCAAGATCCCCAACTTCATGCGCCGGCTGTTCGCGGAAGGGGCCTTTTCCCAGGCCTTCGTGCCGGTCCTGTCGGAATACAAGGAGACGCGCTCTGCCGACGAGGTGCGGCGGCTGATCGCCGGCACCGCCGGCGCGCTGGGCATGGTGCTGCTGGTGGTCACCGCGCTGGGCATCGGCTTTGCGCCCTGGGTGGTGGGGCTGTTCGCGCCCGGTTTCAGCGCCGATCCCGCCAAGCACGAGCTGGCGGTGACCATGCTGCGCTGGACCTTCTCCTACCTGCTGTTCATCTCGCTGGCGGCCTGTGCCGGCGGCGTCCTGAACACCTACGGCCGGTTCGGCCCGCCGGCGTTCGCGCCGGTGCTGCTCAACCTGGTGCTGATCGCCGCAGCGCTGTGGGGTTCGCAGCATGCGGCGCAGCCGATCGTGGCGCTGGCGGTGGGCGTGTTCATCGCCGGCCTGGTCCAGCTGCTGCTGCTGCTGCCGTACCTGGCCGGGCTGCGCATGCTGAGCTGGCCGTGGCCGCGCTGGTCCGATCCGGGCGTGCGGCGCATCCTGCAGCTGATGGGCCCGGCGGTGTTCGGTTCGTCGGTCGCGCAGATCAACCTGCTGGTCGACACCATTCTGGCGTCGTTTCTGGTGACCGGCAGCGTCAGCTGGCTGTACTTCTCCGACCGGCTGGTGGAGTTCCCGCTGGGGATCTTCGGCGTCGCGCTGGGCACCGTGATCCTGCCGCGACTGGCCGGCGAGCACGCCAGGGCGAACCCGGAGCGGTTCTCCGCCACCCTCGACTGGGCGCTGCGCTGGGTGCTGCTGATCGCGGCGCCGGCGACCGTGGGTCTGATCATGCTGGCGCTGCCGATGCTGGCCACGCTGTTCCTGTACGGCGAATTCACCCAGCTGGATGCGCTAGCGGCGAGCATGAGCCTGACCACCTACGGGCTCGGACTGGCCGGCTTCATCCTGGTGAAGGTGGCGGCGCCCGGCTATTTCGCCCGGCAGGACACCCGCACGCCGGTGCGCTTCGCCGCCATCAGCCTGCTGGTCAATATGGTGCTCAGCACGGCGGCGGTACTGGCGCTGCGGGACACGGGGATGGGGCACGCCGCCCTTGCCCTGGCGACGGCGATTGCCGCCTCGCTGAATGCCGCGATGCTGCTGGGAGGGCTGCGGCGGCTGGGAGTGTACCGGCCGGAGGCGGGCTGGCGACGGCTGGGGCGCCAGGTGGCAGCAGCGACCCTGCTGATGGCGCTGGTGCTGTACTGGCCGGCCGCGCAGACCGGGCTGTGGCTGGAAGGCACGCTCTGGCAGCGGGCAGGCGCGCTGTCGGCGACCATCGCCACCGGCGCGGCGGTGTACTTTGGCGCTCTCACGCTCCTCGGGGTGCGCTGGCGCGAGCTGCGCGAGCCGGCGGCGCAATGAATTCCGCGCCGACTGCTTTATAATCGAGCGTTTTCCGGGCATTTGGGCTCATGGAACTGATCCGCGGCTGGCACAATCTGCGTACACGGCATCGTGGCTGCGTCGCGACCATCGGTAATTTCGACGGCGTCCACCGCGGTCACCAGGCGGTGCTCGCCAGGCTCGCCGAGGAGGCGCGCCGCTACCGGCTGCCGGCGACCGTCATCACCTTCGAGCCGCAGCCGCTCGAATACCTGCGGCCGCAGGCGGCGCCGGCGCGGCTGACCGAGCTGCGCAGCAAGCTGCAGGCGTTGCAGGATCACGGCGTCGATCGGGTGCTGTGCCTGCGCTTCGGGCAGCAGCTGGCCGAGACGCCCGCCGAGACGTTCATCGACGAGCTGCTGGTCGAGCGCCTGGGCGTGCGGTTCCTGATGGTCGGCGACGATTTCCGATTCGGCCACGGCCGGCGCGGCGACTACGCCATGCTGCAGGCGGCCGGGGAACGGCAGGGCTTCGCGGTCGAGCGCATGCCGACCGTGCTGGACGGCGGAGTGCGGGTGAGCAGCACCGGCATCCGGCAGGCGCTGGCCGCCGGCGAGCTGGCGCAGGCGGCGCGACTGCTCGGCCGGCCGTATCGCATCTGCGGCCGGGTGGTGCGCGGGCAGGCGCTGGGACGGCAGCTGGGCTATCCGACCGCGAACATCGCCTTTCATCGCCCGCCGCCGCCGCTGGAAGGCATTTTCGTCGTGCGGGTGGGCGGACTGGACCGGCCCCGGCCGGGAGTGGCCAGCATCGGTACCCGGCCGACCGTGAACGGAACCCGCACGCTGCTGGAGGTCTATCTCTTCGACTTCAGCGGCAACCTCTACGGCCGCCATCTGGACGTGGAATTCCTCCAGCGCCTGCGCAGCGAGCAGCGCTTCGATTCGCTGGAGGCGCTGCGCGCGCAGATGGATCTGGATGCGGCCGCCGCCCGCGATTATTTCTCGGCCTTCGGCGCCGGGCTTCAAGAACAGGATGACCGTACGTGACCGACTACAAGCACACCCTCAATCTGCCCCATACCGAGTTTCCGATGAAAGCGAACCTCGCCCAGCGCGAGCCCGAGTGGCTCAAGCACTGGGAGAAGATCGACCTCTACGGCAAGCTGCGGGCGGCGCGCGAGGGCAGGCCGACCTTCATCCTGCACGACGGCCCCCCCTACGCCAACGGCGATATCCACATCGGTCACGCCGTCAACAAGGTGATCAAGGACATCATCGTCAAGAGCCGCAACCTGGCCGGCTACGACGCGCCCTACATCCCGGGCTGGGACTGCCACGGCCTGCCCATCGAGCACGCGGTGGAGAAGAAGCTCGGCAAGGCCGGCGACAAGATCAGCGCCAGGGAATTCCGCGCCGCCTGCCGCGCCTTCGCCGAGCAGCAGATCGAGGGCCAGCGCCGCGACTTCAAGCGCATGGGCGTGTTCGGCGACTGGGACAACCCGTACCTGACCATGGACTACAAGGTCGAGGCCGGCATCCTGTGGGCGCTCGGCCGGATCTACGAACGTGGCCATATCACCCGCGGCTTCAAGCCGGTGCACTGGTGCGCCGACTGCGGGTCGGCGCTGGCCGAAGCCGAGGTCGAGTACGAACAGCGCACCTCGCCTGCGATCGACGTGCGCTTCCCGGTCGTCGACCTGGGCGATCTGCTCGCCCGCATCGACGCGCCGGCTGCGGCTGTCGAGCGCGCCTCGGTGGTGATCTGGACCACCACGCCCTGGACCCTGCCGGCCAACCAGGCGGTGGCGTTGCACCCGGAGCTGGAATACGTGCTGGTCGGCATCGGCGGCGGCGAGGCGCTGGTGCTGGCCGATGCGCTGTACCAGGAGGCGCTGGGCCGCTACGGCTTCGATCAGGCGGAGGTGCTGGCGCGCTTCAGCGGCAATGCGCTGGAAAGGCTCGTGCTGCAGCATCCGTTCTACGACCGGCAGGTGCCGGTGGTGCTCGGCGAGCACGTCACCACCGACAGCGGTACCGGCGCCGTCCATACCGCCCCCGGGCACGGCCTGGACGACTACATCGTCGGCCAGCGCTACGGCCTGCCGACCGAGAACCCGGTCGGCGGCAACGGCTGCTTTCTGCCGGATACGCCGCTGTTCGCCGGCCTGCACGTGTTCAAGGCCAACGACGAGGTGGTGCGGGTGCTGGAAGAGCGCGGCATGCTGCTCAAGCACGTCAAGTACCAGCACAGCTACCCGCACTGCTGGCGGCACAAGACGCCGATCATCTTCCGCGCCACGCCGCAGTGGTTCATCAGCATGGACA
>JAJUFY010000470.1 GCA_029263635.1 Ectothiorhodospiraceae bacterium
CGGAGGGCGCGCTGCCGCGGTAGACCTTGTCGAGGTCGGCGGCGAACTCCGCCTGCTGGAACTCGCCGGTGGCGACGTCCGGGTGGGGTTCCGCCACCGCCCGCCAGGGCAGGAGCCCCGCCGCCATCTCCACCGGCAGGTCCAGGCGCGGCGTCTTGCGCCGCTCCTCATTGCGCTGCAGCTCGGCGAACTTGGTACGCAGGATGCTGTCGCGCATCCGGCCCAGCTTTGCCGCCGTCTCGCCGGCGCTGATGGCTTCCATCAGGCGCCGCATGGTGTCCAGCGCCCGCTCGGCGTCGTCGTAGCTGAAGGTCTCGTTGTGGGAGAGCCTGTTGCGCACCTCCAGCAGCTCCGAAACATAGGAGCGTTCGCTGTGGCCCAGCACGGCGGCGAAGGCTTCGCGCCAGAAGATCATCATGGTCTTCAGGAGCGCCTGCTGGTCCCAGGCCACCTCCCCCTGGCTGTTGGGCCGCAGGCCCTGGACGCGCTCCACCACCTCGAGCTGCCAGTGGCCCTTGAGGGAGGCTTCCAGCCGCTTCTCCACAAAGGGAATGAGCGCTTCGGGCAAAAGCTCCATGCCCTCGAAGACGTGCTGGCGCGTGGACTTGGCCATCTCGATCCCCCTCAGACGGAAAACTGGAGCTGTTCTGCCCCCGGCTCCAGGGAGACCTGGGCCGCCAGGTGGCTGAGCTCCGCCCAGTCGGCGATAAGCGCATTGTAGGCCGTGGCCTCGGCCGCCTCGCGCCGCTTGTTGGCGGCGATGTCATAGAGGCAGTAGGCCAGGTCCTTCACCGCCTCGGCCTCGGGGCCGAAGCGCTTGAGGAGGGCCGCCGTCTCCTCCGACAGCCCCGTCTCCTCGTGGCGCCGCACCAGGTGCTGCAGGCACTCCCAGACCGTGCGGTGGCTGTCTTCCTCCGGCGTCCAGGCAGGGTCCAGCTCCTCGCGCTGCAACAGGCGCACCTTGCCGGCGGAGCTCTCCAGGATGCCGGCGTGCTTCACGCTTTCCACCGAAATGCCGCGGGCGCGGGCCAGGTTGTCCGCCACGCCGTAGGCTCCGGGCGCCATGCCGAACTGCTCGAACCAGGTGATGGCAAAGCGCGTCTCGGCATCGAACTCCCCCTGGACACCGCCCAAGAAGTCGTCGAGCTCGGCATTGATGAGCTGCAGCGCCGTCTTCACCGTCATGGGGCTGTCGTCCGCCTCCAGCACCGCGCTGTGGCGGGAGAAGATGCCCATGCCCGGCCCGATGGCCGACTGCGGCATGTCCGCCGGGGCAATGTTGGCGGCCTGAAGCTCGGCGATGGCCGGCGGCAGCTCGCGCTTCAGGGCGCGCAGGAACTCGGCGCGGGTGATGGTCTCGGCGGCTGGATCCCGCTTGCGGCAGACGAGGACAACCGAGTTGGCGAGAGCGTTTGTGCCTTTCGCAATCAACCGGCCAGGGCTTTCTGTCCGAACTGGCCAAGTGCCCATCACACAAAATCCAGCACCAATTACCGCCTCAAGAAACGTGGCCCATCCTGTTGAGCTGACACCTTCTTGTTCAACCTCACTCTGCTTGAATGCATAA
>JAJUFY010000258.1 GCA_029263635.1 Ectothiorhodospiraceae bacterium
CTCGGCACGTCCATGACGATGGTGCGCATGTCGACCTTGACCATCTGCTGCACCACCGGGATGACCAGCACCAGCCCCGGCCCCTTGGCGCCGGTAAAGCGGCCCAGGGTGAACATGACGCCGCGCTCGTACTCGCGCAGCACCCGGATCGAGGCCGCCAGCAGCGCGGCCAGAACGGCGATGATGACGAGATAAACCATGATGCTGCCCTTTCTGCATCCAAGCGGTTGGAGACCGGTCTAGCATAGACGCCGCAGCGTCGGCGCCGCCAGCGGGCATGGCCGCCTGCTGCCATTGCCGCGCTCCGATCGGATCCCCATGTCGAGGATATTGGTGCAATCGCCCGGCTTTCCGCTGCCGCCTCGGCAGGTCGCCCCGGCACGCAGCCATCGAGCGAACCAGAATGCTAAAGGAGTTCAGGGAGTTTGCCGTTCGCGGCAATGTCGTCGACATGGCGGTCGGCATCATCATCGGCACTGCCTTCTGCGCCATTGCCAATTCGCTGGTCAACGACATCCTCATGCCGCCGATCGGCCTGCTGCTGGCCGGCACCGACTTCAGCGGCTTCTACCTGCTGCTCAAGCCGGGCCAGCCGCCACCGCCATACGAGTCCCTGGCCGCAGCGCGGGAAGCCGGCGCCGTGACGCTCAACTATGGCGCTTTCGGCAATGCGGTGCTGAGCTTCCTGGTGGTCGCCTGGGCGGCCTTCTTCCTGGTCCGCGGCGCCAACCGCCTCCGGCGCCAGCAGGAACCTCCCCCGGCGGCACCGGCCAGCAAGACCTGCGCTTACTGTCAGACCAGCATTCCCATCGCGGCCAGCCGCTGCCCGAACTGCACCTCGCAGCTGTGACATTGAAGGAGACGACGTGAACAGCAGAGCCCGCGCCAGCACGGAAACCTGCCCGGCATGAACTCGGAACCCGCGCTCGCCTGCCGCCGGCTCCGCGAACGGCCGGGAGCTGCCGGATGAGCCTGCCCCTTCCGGTCAGCCCGCGCACCGAACACCTGCTGGTCCGATGGCTGTTCCGGCCCTTGCTGGCCATCGTGCTGGTGGCGGGCACCTCTGCCGCCCTGTCCGAGACAGCCGGCGCCGCCACCGCTAACATGAACGACAAGGTGCTGCACCTGCTTGGCTTTGCCGTCCTCGGGCTGCTCGCCGACGCCAGCCTGCCGGCTGCGGCCTACTGGCGGCGACTGCTGCCGCTGCTGCTGCTCTACGGCGCGCTGATCGAAGTCGTGCAGGGGTTCCTGCCCTACCGCAGCGCCGACCTGTTGGATTTTCTGGCCGACGCCGCCGGCCTGGTGGCCTACGGCGCCTTGCGGCCGCTGTTTAGCCGGACCCGGCAACCGACGAGATGAACCACACGATTCAGAGCCCAGAACCTTGCGCCGCGCCAGCGCTGTTCGAGCGGGTGCGGCAGGCGCCACTGACCCGGCGCGAGCAGATCGTCGCCGACCTTGCCGAGCTGCAGCGACAGGCGGGTCTGGGCTGGGCGCTGCGAGCGCTGTTTCGCCAGCAGGTCGCCTGCGGCTACGTGCTGTTCGATCCAGCCGACCCGGCGATGCTCGCCGAGAAGCGCTTCGTGGTCCCTGGCGACACCGCCATCGCGCTGCGCCTGCAATGGAACCCGCAGCGCGAGCTGCGCCTCGATCACGCGCTGCTGATCGAACGCGGCGTGTTCGCCAAGGTGGCACCGGAGCGGCTGGTCAACCGCACCGACACCGGCGGCTGCTACCTGTGCCCTCGCAATATCGCCCTGCAGTCGCCGGCCGAGATCCTGCTGCCGCTGACGCTGAACGATGAGCCGTACCTGCTGGGCGCCAATTTCGCGCCGATCACCGACAACCATTTCACCGTCATCCCCAGCGCGCACCGTCCGCAGCGCTATCGGCGCGAGCTCCTGCGCGCCGGTTTCGAGCTGGCGGAGGCCAGCGGCGGCACATTCCGGGTACTGTTCAACGGCCGCGCCGGCGCCTCCATCCTCGCCCACGCGCACCTGCACGCGACCGACGCCCGGCTGCCGGTGGAAGACCTGACGGCCGCGCCGCTGCTCTTCCGCCAGGGCGACGACCTGCGCGTCAGCCGGCCCGACTACCCGCTGCCGCTCTGGCTGGTCGAGGGTCGCGATGCCGATGCCGTGATTCGGGCCGGCGACCGGCTCATCCGGGCCTGGCGCCGGCGGGATCCGGCCCGGCACAGCGAGAACCTGCTGATGAGCGTCGACGCCGGCCGCTATCGGCTGTTCATCGTGCCGCGCGATCGCGAGCGCCTGACGGCACCGGAGCGGACCGCCGCCATGGCGAGCTTCGAGACGGCCGGCCTGATCGTGCTGTCGCATCCGAGCGAGCGGCGGCTGTTCGAGACCGCTGACGCGGCGCTGGTCCGGCAGCTGCTGACGGCGCTCACACCGGCCTGTCCGCCGGAGGCCGTGCTCGGCCCGGCCATGCTTGGTTTTTGAAGCCAAGGCTCCACATCCACCCCCAGCATGTGCCGCGCCTGCGGCACGCCCCTTTAGCCCGGAAGTCCCGGTCCCTACGGTGCGGGTGCTTATCTATCGCGACGCAGGTAAGATCGGCGTTTTACGCTCAGCCCCAGCGCAGGGCCGATCGATCAGCGGGAAAGCAACAACGGCGGCAGCCGGATCACAACGACTAGAGGGAGAATCATGACGCGCAACCAGAAACTGCTGGCCTGGGTGGACCAGATCGCCAAACTCTGTCAACCGGATGCCATCCACTGGTGCGACGGCTCTGAGCAGGAATATCAGGCGATGTGCGACCTGATGGTCAAGAATGGCACTGCCCGCCGGCTGGACGACAGCAAGCGTCCGAACAGCTATCTGGTGCAGTCCGATCCCGCTGACGTCGCCCGCGTCGAAGACCGCACTTTCATCTGCTCCGAGCAGGAAATCGATGCCGGACCGACCAACAACTGGCGCGACCCGCAGGAAATGCGCGCCACCCTGCACGGTCTGTTCGAAGGCTGCATGCGCGGCCGCACCATGTACGTCATCCCCTTCAGCATGGGCCCGATCGGTTCGCCGATCGCCCACATCGGCGTGCAGCTCTCGGACTCGCCCTACGTGGTCTGCAACATGCGCATCATGACCCGCATGGGCAAGGCCGTGCTGGATGCGCTCGGCGACGGCGACTTCGTCCCCTGCGTCCACTCGGTCGGCGCGCCGCTGGCGCCGGGCGAGCAGGACGTGCCCTGGCCCTGCAACGCCGACAACAAGTACATCGTGCATGTCCCGGAAACGCGCGAAATCTGGTCGTTCGGCTCCGGCTACGGCGGCAACGCCCTGCTCGGCAAGAAGTGCTTTGCGCTGCGCATCGCCTCGGTGATGGCGCGCGACCAAGGCTGGCTCGCCGAGCACATGCTGATTCTCAAGCTCACCAGCCCGCAGGGCGAGAGCAAGTACATCGCCGCCGCCTTCCCCAGCGCCTGCGGCAAGACCAATCTCGCCATGATGACCCCCACCCTGCCCGGCTGGAAGGTGGAGACCATTGGCGACGACATCTGCTGGATGAAGTTCGGCGACGACGGCCAGCTCTACGCCATCAACCCGGAGGCGGGCTATTTCGGCGTCGCCCCCGGCACATCCGAGAAGTCCAACTTCAACGCCATGGCGACGCTGCACGCCAACATCATCTACACCAATGTGGCGCTCACCCCGGACGGCGACGTC
>JAJUFY010000034.1 GCA_029263635.1 Ectothiorhodospiraceae bacterium
ACTGCTCACCCTGGTCCTGCTTGCCATTGCCGTGCCGGCCGAGGCCAAGCTGCGGGTTTTTGCCTGCGAGCCGGAATGGGCCGCGCTGGTGGAGGAGCTTGCCGGTGAACAGGCGCGGGTCTTCACCGCCACCACCGCGCAGCAGGATCCCCACCACATCCAGGCTCGCCCCGCCCTGATCGCCCAGCTGCGGCAGGCCGACCTCGCCGTCTGCACCGGCGCGGAGCTGGAACTCGGCTGGCTGCCCATGCTGCAGCGCCGGGCCAACAATCCGCGTGTGGCAGCCGGCGGGCCCGGCTATTTCGAAGCCGCCGGTGCGGTCCGGCTGCTGGAGGTGCCGGATCGTGTCGACCGGGCCGACGGCGACATCCACGCCGCCGGCAATCCGCATCTCCACCTGGACCCGCGCAATATCGCCCGGGTCGCGGAGGCGCTGCGCGAGCGGCTGATCGCGCTGGACCCGGAGCACGCCGACCATTACCGCCGCCGCAGCGAGGATTTCCTGCAACGCTGGCAGGCCGCCGTCGCCCGCTGGGAGACGCGCGCAGAGCCGTTGCGCGGCATGCCCATCGTGGTTGCCCACAGCAACTGGACTTACCTCGAACAGTGGCTGGGGCTGGTACGGGTGGCCGCGCTGGAACCCAAGCCCGGCATCCCGCCGAGCAGCGGCCATCTGGCCACCGTGCTGGCACAGGTGGAAGCGCAATCGGCACAGGCGGTGCTGTACACCGCCTATCAGGACCGGCGGCCGGCCGAGTGGCTGGCGGCACGCTCCCCGGTCCAGCCGCTGCGGCTGCCGTATACGGTCGGCGGTAGCGCGCGTGCCACCAATCTGTTCGAGCTGTTCGAGGAGACCCTCGACCTGCTGCTGGAGGCACGGCGATGAGCGGCCTCGGTCTGGAATGGTCGATCCTGGCTCCGGCACTCGCCGCCGGCGTCCTGGTACTGAGCATCCATGTACCGCTGGGTCGGCAGGTGCTGGAGCGCGGCATCATCTTCATCGATCTGGCCGTGGCACAGATCGCCGCGCTCGGGGTGACCCTCGCCACCAGCCTGGGCTGGAGCGATTCGCCGCTGGCAGTCCAGGCTGCCGCCGCCCTCGCCGCCGGCTGCGGCGCGCTGGGCATGACCTGGAGCGAGCGGCGCTGGCCGGAGATCCAGGAGGCGCTGATCGGCGTCACCTTCATCGCCGCCGCCTCGCTGAGCCTGCTGCTGCTCAGTCACAGCGCGCATGGCAGCGAACATCTGCAGGACCTGCTGGCCGGCCAGATCCTGTGGGTGTCCTGGTCACAGCTGCTGCCGGTGGCGCTGCTGTACCTGCCGCTGCTGGCGCTGTGGTTCGGCCTGGGAGCACGGCTTGGCCGGGCCGGCTTCTATCTGCTGTTTGCGGCTGCGGTCACGGCCTCGGTGCAACTGGTGGGCATCTATCTGGTGTTTGCCAGCCTGATCCTGCCGGCGCTGGCAGCCCCCGGGCTGAAAACCGCCTATGCGGTTGGCGCGGCCGGCTATGTATTCGGACTGGCCGCCTCCAGCTGGCTCGACCTGCCGGCCGGGCCGACCGTCGTCTGCGCGCTCACGCTGGTCGCCGCCCTCGCGGCGCTGGCGCGCCGGATGCCGGGAAGCCGCGCTTGTCGGACTGCCGAGGCGCCCGCACAACCTCCGCACGGAGGTGAGCGAACATGCCCCAGCCAGCCCGACACCCGACATCCCCCCCGAAAATCGCCGGAATCGTCCTGAGCCATCCGGAGCGGGTGCTCTACCCGGAACAGGGCACCACCAAGCGCCAGCTGGCGGAATACTTCGAGGAAGTCGCCGACCACATCTTGCCGCACATCACTAACCGGCCGCTGTCCCTGCTGCGGTGTCCGCGCGGCCGGGAAGCGGCCTGCTTCTTCCAGCGCCGGCTGGACCACGAATCCGTACCCGGCCTGGAGCGGGTTGCCATCGCCGAGCCGGACGGCGGCAGCAGCGACGTCGTGGTGGTGCGGGATCTAGCCGGCCTGATCGGACTCGCCCAGCTCGGGGTGCTGGAGATCCATCCCTGGGGCGCCACCGTCACCGATCCCGACCATCCGGACCGGCTGGTGTTCGATCTCGACCCCGGCGAGGGCACGGTCTGGCCGGACGTGGTCCACGGCGCCCGCTGGCTGCACGAGCGGCTGGCAGCCCTGGGACTGCAGAGCTTCGTTCGCACCACCGGCGGCAAAGGGCTGCACGTGGTGGTGCCGATCGCGCCGACCCGCGACTGGGAAACCGTCAGGGCCTTTGCCCATGCCGTCGCGCGCGAGCTTGCCGCCGAATACCCGCTGCGTTATGTGGACACTCCCCGGAGGCAGGCGCGGGTCGACAAGGTATTCGTGGACTATCTGCGCAATGCCCGTGGCGCCAGCGCGATCGCCAGCTACTCGCCCCGGGCCCGACCGCATGCGCCAGTGGCCACCCCCTTGTTCTGGCCGGAGCTGTCGCAACGGGTCGGCAGCAACGAATTCACGATCGGCACTGTCCCGGACCGGCTTGCCGCCCTGCGTGCGGCTCCCTGGACCGGCTTCTTCGAAGTGGATCAGCCGCTGACCAATGCGATGCTGGCGGAGGTCGGCGCGATAGGCCACTGAGAACGGGCGTTCAGTTCGTCACTTTGTCGCGCAGGTACACCGGGACCGCCTCGAAGGCGCTGACCGTCTGGCCCTGCGCCAGGGCGGCGACAGCCAGCGGCAGGCAGTCCCGAGCCCGCGGCAGGGCATCGTAAGCTGCCATGGGCGCGCCTAGCCGTGCCCGCAGGGCCTCGCCATGGACGGCCCAGCCGGTGCCGACGCCAAGCCAGGATTCTCCCGCCATCGGTGCCAACGCCTCGGCGGCGGCGACGATTTCATCGCCCTGCAGGGTCATCAGGCCGTCCACCGCCCGGTACTCGCCGACGTACACCTCTCCCATGCGGGCATCGATGGCGGCCAGCACCCGCTGCGCGCCGTGCTCCCGCAGCGCACCCTGGGCGAGCACGGCCAGCGTGGAAAGCGGCACCACCGGCAGCTCGGCGCCATAGGCGATGCCTTGCACCACGCCGCAGGCGATCCGCACGCCCGTGAAAGCGCCCGGCCCACGGCAGAAAGCGATGGCGTCGAGTTCGGAAACGGTCAGCCCGGCCTCGGCCAGCACCTCTTCCAGCATGCCGAGGATGCGGCCGGCGTGGCCGCGCGGCAGCGCCTCGAAACGCTCGATGACGTCCGGGCCGCACAGCAGCGCGGCAGAGCAGGCTTCGGTCGCAGTGTCGAGGGCAAGGATCTTAGCCACGCCGTTCTTCCGTCTGATCGTCGTCTGTGAAGGCGGCCTTGTTTAACATGGCCGCGGCATAGCCGCCAGCTTCCTCATGGTCGAACGGCAGTTCCAGCTGCAGATCCTCGGCCCGCGGGTCCAGCGCACCGGCCAGCGGCGTGGTGCTCGGCACCGCCACGTACTCGCCCTGCTCCTCGACGGTCAGGGTCGGCCCGGACCGCTCGCGCCAGAGCACGAACCCCGCCAGCCACGCTGCCACCACCGCGATGGCGGCAAACAGCGACCAGGGACCGTACGATTCCATCAGCCGCCCGAGCAGTACCGGCCCGGCCACCATGCCCAGACCGTGCATGAGAATCAGCCTGCTGCCCGCCCCCAGCAGCTCTTCCGAGGAGATGTAGTCGTTGGTCAGGGCAAGACACAGCGGGTAGATGGTAAAGGCCAGCCCGCCCCAGATCGTGGCGAGGATGACCAGCCCCAGCTCGCTGCGCGGGGCGAACACAAGCAGCAGCAAGCTGGTCGCGGCGACACCTGCGGCAACAAAGATGATGGTCAGCGGGCGGCTGTGGCGGTCCGAAAACCTGCCCAGCGGCCATTGGAACAGCAGGCCGCCGAACATCACCGCCCCCATCAGCACTGACACCTCGGCGACGCTGAGCCCCACTCTGCTGCCGAACACCGGCCCCAGCGCCAGGAAGCCGCCGGCGATGAAACCGGCCATCAAGGCACCGACCACGCCGCCTGGCGACAGGCGATACAGCTTACGGATGCTCAGCGGCCGGATTTCGGTCAGCTCCGGTGTCGGTGCCCGAGTCAATGAGACCGGCACCAGGGACAGGGCCAGCAGAAACGCCGCCAGGCTGAACAAATGGAATCCGGTAACCGGCCATAAATTCAGCAAAAACTGCCCGCCTCCGAGCGCGGCATAGGTCGTAATACTGTAGAAAGCCAGCATCCGGCCGCGAAACTCCCTTGGCGTGCGAGCGTTCAACCAACTCTCGGTGACCATGTACAGGCCGGCAATTGCGAAGCCGAAGACGGTGCGCATCAGCGCCCATAACACGGGGTCGATCAGCAGCGGATAGAGCAGGGTCGACCCTGCCGCCAGCGCCGCCAGCACCGCGAACGCCCGGATATGGCCAACCCGCACCAGGATGCCCCCGAACCACAGGCTGGCCATCACGTAACCTGCTGAATAGCAAGCCATGACCAGGCCGATGGTGGCAGTCGGGAAGTGCTCTACCACCATCCGCAGCGGCAACAGGGTGCCGAGCAGACCGCTGCCCAGCAGCAGGACCGACAGCGATAGCAGCAGCGCAAGGAACGGATACAGCAGCCGCGTCATATTCTTCCCACAAACAGAACCAAAGCCTCCCTTCGATTCAACAGAAAACAGAGCAAAACAAAATCAAAATATCATTAAAACAAATCACCTATAAAACCAAAAAAAGCACTTCGAAAGTCAAAACAAAAACAAAATCCACCCTTGACCGCCCGCCAATCATGTGCTTTAATTAACGACCATTAGCAAATTCAATATCTGCTTTTCATTAGCCTCTTGATGCTGATCGATATGACCATATCAAGACGCTTGGCAGGTTGGCCAAGACCATCAGCAGGAGCGCATCATGCCTTGCTTACCGCCAGACCCACATATCAGGTCTGCGCTTAGCACCATCAATGCCGGGAACAGGAGGTTCCGCCATTGGCACCGAAAAGGACTTGAGATCAACCCTCAAAAAAACCGCAGGCAGTGGAGCAATTCCCACCTATCCTGCTGAAAACCATGAATAAGGACATCGCATTCAGGATGCCGGATGTCACGGATGGCGCCGATATATGGCGCATCGTACGAGACTCCGGAGTCCTGGATTTGAACTCTGCCTATCTCTACCTCTTGCTCTGCAAAGACTTCCGCGAAACCTGCATTGTCGCGGAGCAGGATGGACGCCTAATCGGCTTCGCCACCGGTTACCGCCCTCCCGGACGGGAAGAGGTCATCTTCCTCTGGCAGATCGGTATCGACGCCAGCCAGCGTGGCCAGGGCCTCGGCAAGCGCCTGTTGGGCCGCTTCCTGCGCAATGCTGCGGCGGCTGGCGCGACCCGGCTGGAAACCACCATTTCACCGTCGAATGCCGCATCGCAGGCACTGTTCCGGGGCGCCGCGCGCGACCTAGGGACCGACTGCCAGGTGTCGCCTGGCTTCACCGCCGACCTGTTTCCCAGCGGCCATGAGACTGAAGAGCTGTACCGGATCGGGCCGTTCGATGCGGCCGCGACCGCCCGCCTTCCTTCCTAGCAAGAGGATCCTTTTATGACCATGGACATTTTCGACCGCCACGAATCGGAGGTGCGCAGCTATTGCCGCAGCTTCCCGACCGTGTTCACCAGGGCCGAAGGCAGCTGGCTGTACGATACCAGCGGCCGGGCCTACCTGGACTTCTTCGCCGGTGCCAGCGTGCTCAACTACGGCCACAACCATCCGCAGCTCAAGCAGGCGCTGCTCGACTACATCAGCGCCGATGGCATCACCCACAGCCTGGACATGGCGAGCCAGGCCAAGGCCGAGTTCCTCGAGGCCTTCCATACCCACATCCTGGCGCCGCGCGGCATGACCCACCGGGTGCAGTTCCCCGGTCCCACCGGCACCAACGCGGTGGAGGCGGCGCTCAAGCTCGCGCGCAAGGTAAAGGCCGCGAGAAGATCATTTCCTTTACCAACGCCTTCCACGGCATGACGCTGGGTTCGCTGGCGGTGACCGGCAACGCCTTCAAGCGCTCCGGCGCCGGACTGCCGCTCTCTTACAGCGACTCGATGCCCTATTGCCACTACTTCGGCCCCGAGGTCGATACCATCGAGTATCTGGATCGCCTGATCAGCGACCAGGGCTCCGGCGTCGACCTGCCTGCCGGCGTGATCGTCGAGACCATCCAGGCCGAAGGTGGCATCAATGTCGCCGAGCGGGAGTGGCTGCTCGGGCTGCAGGCGCTCTGCCGCAAGTACGACATGCTGCTCATCATCGACGACATTCAGGTCGGCTGCGGCCGCACCGGCAGCTTCTTCAGCTTCGACGACATGGGGCTGGACCCGGACATCATCTGCCTGTCCAAGTCGATCAGCGGCTACGGCCTGCCGCTCGCCATCACCCTGATCAAGCCGGAACACGACATCTGGGAGCCGGGCGAGCACAACGGCACCTTCCGCGGCCACAACCTCGCTTTCGTCACCGCCAAGCGTGCCCTGGAGCTGTTCTGGAGCAACGAGCGGCTGCAAAAGCAGGTCGAAGCGAAGGCCGATCTGGTCGGCAAGGCGCTCCGGCGCATCTGCAACAAGTTCCCGCATGCGCGAGGTCGCGTGAAGGGCCGCGGCCTGCTCCAGGGCATCGAGTTCGAGCATGCCGAGCTGGCCACCACCGCTTCCAGGATCGCCTTCGGCAAGGGCCTGATCATCGAGACGTCAGGTCCCGAGAGCCAGGTGCTCAAGCTCCTGCCCCCGCTCACCATCAGCGAGCAGGATCTCAAGAAGGGCCTGGAGATCATCGAACACAGCGTCGGCGAAGCCATCGCCGAGCTGGGTATTTCCCCGAAACAGGCCGCCAGCGGCTAGAGGTAAGAGAAACATCATGATCGTGCGTCACCTGGAAGACATCGTCGGTACCGAAAACGATGTCCACGGCGATACCTGGAACAGCCGCCGCTTTCTGCTGAAGAAGGACGGCGTGGGCTTCTCCCTCAACGACACCATCATCAAGGCCGGCACGGAGTCGTACTTCTGGTACGCCAATCACATCGAGGCCGTCTACTGCGTCGAGGGGGAAGGCGAAATCGAGTCGATCGCCGACGGCAAGGTCTACCCGATCCGGCCCGGCACGCTGTATGTGCTGAACGAGCACGACAAGCACTACCTGCGCGCCAAGACCCAGCTACGCCTGGTGTGCGTGTTCAATCCGCCACTGACCGGCCGCGAGACTCACGACGAGAACGGCGTCTACCCGCTCATCGTCGACTGAGCCGACAGCCTTCCAGGGGTGCCGACGGTTCGCCGGCACCCGTTGTTCGACAACGGCATAGGAGATCGATCAAAGGAGCCTGGCAATGGATTCGCACGAGGACCTTTATCCGACCAGAACGACGACCAGAACCCCTATGTTCCCCCGCCTGGATCCGGTGATCCACGGCGATGCCCAGACCCGGAGCAGCGGCCCGCTCAGCGCCGAGGAACTCGCCGCCTTCGAGCGCGACGGCTTTCTCTTCTTTCCGGGCTTCTTCGATGTCGACGCCATCCAGGCCTGCATCGACGAACTCAAGCGCCTGAGCGCCGATCCGGCGGTGCAGGCCACCGGCGGCGTCATCCGCGAACCTCACAGCGACGAGGTCCGCTCGATCTTCGCCATCCACCGCATCTCGCCGCACTTCCGCGCGCTGGCACGCGACCCGCGCATCGTCGACCGCGTCCGCCAGCTGCTCGGTTCCGACGTCTACATCCACCAGTCACGCATCAACTACAAGCCCGGCTTCAAGGGCAAGGGCTTCAACTGGCATTCCGACTTCGAAACCTGGCACGCCGAGGACGGCATGCCGCGCATGCGGGCGGTGAGCTGCTCGATCATCCTCACCGACAACCACGAGTTCAACGGCCCGCTGATGCTGATCCCCGGCTCGCACCGGGTCTTCGTCCCCTGCGTCGGCGAAACGCCGGAGGACAACTACAAGCATTCGCTGCGCGACCAGCAGGTCGGCGTGCCGGATGAAGACAGCATCACCGAACTGGTGAGAACCCACGGCATCACCGCTCCCAAGGGGCCGGCCGGTTCCATGCTCCTGTTCGAGTGCAACACCCTGCACGGCTCCAACGCCAACATGTCGCCCGATCCGCGGAGCAACGTGTTCTACGTCTACAACAGCGTGGAAAACAAGCTCCAGCAGCCGTTCGCGGCGAAGCGGCCACGGCCGGAATTCCTGGCGGAACGGGCGGTCGAGGTGTTGTAGAGCGCCCCTCGCCGCGGAGCGGTCGCGCCAGGCGCCGGTTCTCTCATCGGACCGGCGCCTGGCAGCGAGATGGGGGCCGCCGCCCGTCCCTTCACGACCCGGCCGTGGCTTCTGCGCCGAAGAAGGCCTCCACGTCCCGGGGGTCGCGCACCAGCGGCACCGGCGGCAGGCTGTCGAGGAAAATCCGGCCGTAGGACTTGGTGACCAGGCGGTTGTCGCCGATCATCAGCACGCCGCGGTCGGCCGGATCGCGGATCAGCCGGCCCACGCCCTGGCGCAAGGCGATCACCGCCAGCGGCAGCTGGTGCTGCATGAAGCTGTTGCCGCCCTGGCGGTTCATGGCATCGATGCGGGCCTGCATGACCGGATCGCCGGGCGAGGCGAACGGCAGCCGGTCGATCAGCACCGCGGACAGCGCCTCGCCGCGCACATCCACGCCTTCCCAGAAACTGGCGGTGCCCAGCAGCACAGCGTCACCGAGTTCGCGGAAGCGCTCCAGCAGCTGCGCCTGCGAGGCCTCGCCCTGCACCAGCAGCGGATAGTCCAGCCGCGGCCGCAGCCACTCGGCCGCGAAGCGCAGGGCCCGATGGCTGGTGAACAGCAGGAAGGCACGTCCGCGGCTGGCGCGCAGCACCCGCAGCGCGGCGCGCAGGAAAGCCTGGTCGAAATGCTCGCTGCTTGGATGCGGCAGACCCAGCGGCAGATACAGCAGCGCGTTGCGGCGATAGTCGAAAGGGCTGTCCAGCCGCAGGGTGCGGATGTCGTCGGGCAGGCCCATGCGCAGGGCGAAGTGCTGGAACTGCCCTCCCACCGCCAGCGTCGCCGAGGTGAACACCCAGCTCGCCCGGTGGCGGTTCATGTGACCGCGGAACTGGCGGGCGACGTCCAGCGGCGTCAGCCGCAGGATGAAACTCTGCTGGAAGGTCTCGAACCAGCGCACCGCCTCGTCGCCGTCGGCCGTGCCCAGCAAGCGCGTAGCCGTATCGTGCAGCGCCTGCGCCCGCTTGGCGCACTGCTCGAGGTTCTTGCCGCGCACCGCCAGCGGTTCCAGCTGCACGGCCAGGGTTTCCAGGCAGTCCAGCAGATGCGCGACCGCCGCATCCACCTCCGGCTCCTCCGCCACCGCGGCCCAGGCGGCGCGGCGGTTGCCGACACCGAGCGCCAGCCGCAGGTCCAGCGCCGCTTTCGCCAGGGCGTCGGCCGTCTCCAGCACTTCCGGCAGATCGCCGGCTTCTTCGAAATAGGCGAACTTGGTATCGCGCACCAGATCCGCCAGCTGCCGGCTGCTCATGCTGAGCCCGAAGAACTGGGCGGCCACCTCGGGCAGCTGATGCGCCTCGTCGAGGATATAGGCATCAGCCGATGGCAGCACCTCGCCGAAGCCGCCTTCCTTGAGCGCCCAGTCGGCCATCAGCAGGTGGTGGTTGACCACCACCACGTCGGCTTCCTGCGCCCGCCGCCGCGCTTCCATCAGGAAACATTCGGTAAAGCGCGGGCACTCGCCACCCAGGCAGTTGTCGGCGGTCGAGGTCACGCGGGCGCGCAGCTGCGGATCTGCCAAGCCGGCGATCTCGGCCAGATCACCGGCGCGGGTGCGGCCGGCCCAGGCGTACAGCCGCTGGAAGCGGTCGGCCTCCTCGCGCGACTCGAAGCGGCCCTCCAGCGCGCTCATGTCCATGCGATGCAGGCACAGATAGTTGGCTCGCCCCTTCAGCAGCGCCAACCGCGCCGGTATCTCCAGGGCGTCCCGCACCAGCGGCAGGTCTTTCTCGAACAGCTGATCCTGGAGGGTCTTGGTGCCCGTCGAAATGATGACCTTGCGTCGCGACAGCAGGGCCGGCACCAGATAGGCGAAGGTCTTGCCGGTGCCGGTACCGGCCTCGGCGACCAGGACGGCGCCGTCATGGATGGCGGCTTCGACCGCCTCCGCCAGCGCCTGCTGCTCCTGCCGCGGCTGGAATCCTTCCAGTCTGGCTGCCAGCGGGCCGCCGGCATCGAGACTGGCCGCAGCAGTGAGGTGATCGGTCATGGCACCTCCCGTGCCCTAGTGAGCGCCGCTCGCCGCTGTCAGCCGCCGGACTTCCGCCAACGCCGCCTGCTCGCCCTGCCGGTCGCCTTGCAGCCGCCGCACTTCGGCGATCAGCCGCCAGTTACTGGCCTGCAGCGACGGATTGCCGGCAGCCAGCGCATTGGACTTGAGCGCCAGGCCTTCGACCTTGCCGTAGTCGTGCTGGCGGTAGCGCACCACCGCCAGGTGCTGCCAGAGCACCGGATGGTTCGGTGCAATGCGCAGCGCGCGCTCCAGATAACCGGCTGCCGCTTCATGATTGCCGGCCTCCGACGCCCGCTGCGCCTGCGCGCTGAGGCTGCGTGCGGCGGCCGGCAGCGCCATCGGCGCCGATTGCGGTCCGGGTGCCGGCTGCCGTGAAGCCGGCGGCTGTACGACCGCCGGCGGGGCCGCCACAGGCGGCAGAACAGCCGGCGACGAAGGCGCCTGCCGCACCCTTTCCCGCTCCGGTTCCGGACCATAGCTGGCGCAGCCGGCGACAAACAGGGCGCTCAGCAGCACCGCCGTCAGCACTCGACCCGTTCTCATAGCACTCCCCTCAACCAGTCGCTGGCGCGCTGAATGGGATTCCGCTCGTCAGCACAGCCGCTGGCGCGGCTGGGCAGATAGGCACGGACGTACGGCAGCGCCACCGCATCCGCGCAATGCTGAGCCGACAGCAGACCGCTGCTCCGCTCGATCCAGACGGCCTCGACGCCTTCCGGCGGCACCAGCGCCAGCGGCCGCCAGTCGATCGCCGCAAACAGTTCCGACCAGACAGTGAGCGCGCCGCTGGCGCCGGTCAATCCGGTACGGCGGTTATCGTCGCGCCCCAACCAGACCACAGCCAGGGTGTCGTCCGAGAAACCGGCGAACCAGGAATCGCGGGTATCGTCCGTGGTCCCGGTCTTGCCGGCCACACCCGGCTGCTGCCCGAGCCAGTTCGCCGCGCTGCGGCCGGTGCCGCCCCACATGGCGCCCTGCAGCGCATAATTGACCAGATACACCGGCGCCGGTTCGAAGGCGCGCTCCACCTCCAGCGGATAGCGGCTGAGCAGCTGGCCGTCGTGCGTCATCACGGCGCGAACGGCACGCGCATCGCTGCGGAAGCCTCCCGAGGCCAGCGTGTGGTACATCTGCGCGACCTGCAGCGGCGTGTAGCTGGCCGCTCCCAGGAACAGCGAGGGATAGGCCGGCCGCGGTGCCTGCAGCCCCAGCCGCTCCAGCGTGCCGAGCACCGGCCGCATGCCCAGATCCAGCCCGAGCCGCACCACCGGCAGGTTGTAGGATTTTGCCAGCGCCTCCCACAGCGGCACCTCACCGTGCAGCTGGCCGTCGTAATTGCTCGGCGCCCACACTTCGCCGCTGCCGCTTTCGAGCGCAATAGGCTGATCCTGCAGCAGCGTGCCGAGCCCATACTGGCCAGGTCTTTCCAGGGCGGCGAGATAGACCGCCGGCTTGATCAGCGAACCGATCTGCCGGCGGGCATTCAGCGCCCGGTTGAAGCCGGCATAGCGCGGATTGCGGCCGCCGACCAGGGCCAGCACGCTGCCGTCGTCGACATCCAGCACCACCACGGCGCCCTCGAGCTTGGTGTCTTGCCACTGCCGAAGCCGGCGCGCCAGCGCCTGTTCAGCGGCATCCTGGACCGATGGCGCCAGGGTGGTGAAGATCCGCAAGCCTTCGCTGGTAAGGTCTTCGGGCCGGTAATCGCGCTGCAGGTGTAGCCTCACCAGATCCATGAAGCCCGGATAGCGGCTGTCGCCGCCACGGCCGGCCGGCGTCACGCCCAACGGCCTGGCCCGCGCCGCTTGCGCCGTCGCCGGGTCGAGCCGGCCCTGCTG
>JAJUFY010000095.1 GCA_029263635.1 Ectothiorhodospiraceae bacterium
CGTGCTGTTCCTGCTGGTGCTGCTGCGCTGGGGGTAGCGCGCCGGCAAAACGCATTCAGGCGCAAGCCTGAGTCCGGCGGGGTGCCGCCGGAGAAGCCGCCCGCGGGCGGGAGAAGAACCCCAAGCTCAGTGATGAGTGCTCAAGGAGAGAGAAACATGAAACCAACCATGAAGGCTGTGCGCACAGGGGCCTCCGCTCTGGCGCTGGCGGCCGTGCTGCTGTCGCCGGTGGCGGGCGCGGCCACGCCGGAAGAGCTCAAGCGGGCCGAAAAGTGGCTGGACGAGTTCCAGCCGTCCACCCTTTCGCGGGAAGAACAGCTCAAGGAGCTGGAATGGTTCATCGATGCCGCCAAGCCGTTCCGAGGCATGAACATCAAGGTGGTATCGGAGACCATCACCACCCACGAGTACGAAGCCAGCGTGCTCGCCAAGGCCTTTTCCGAAATCACCGGCATCAACCTGACCCATGACCTGATCCAGGAAGGCGACGTCATCGAGAAGCTGCAGACCGAGATGCAGTCCAAGCGCAGCATCTACGATGCCTACGTCAACGATACCGACCTGATCGGCACCCACTTCCGCTACGGCGACGTCATCCCGCTGTCGGATTACATGGAAGGCGAGGGCAAGGACGTCACGCTGCCGACCCTGGACGTGGACGACTTCATCGGCAAGAGCTTCGGCACCGGTCCGGACGGCAAGCTCTACCAGCTGCCGGATCAGCAGTTCGCCAACCTCTACTGGTTCCGCGCCGACTGGTTCGAGCGGGAAGACCTGAGGAAGCGCTTCCGCGAGAAGTACGGCTACGAGCTCGGCGTTCCGGTCAACTGGTCGGCCTACGAGGACATCGCCGAATTCTTCACCAACGACGTGAAGGAGATCGATGGCGTCCGCGTCTACGGCCATATGGACTACGGCAAGAAGGACCCGTCGCTGGGCTGGCGCTTCACCGATGCCTGGCTGTCCATGGCCGGCACCGGCGACAAGGGCATTCCCAACGGCAAGCCGGTGGACGAGTGGGGCATCCGCGTCGAGGGCTGCCACCCGGCCGGCTCCAGCGTCGAGCGCGGCGGCGCCACCAACGCGCAGGCCTCGGTCTATGCGCTGACCAAGTACATCGCCTGGCGCAAGAAGTACGCGCCGCCGGAGGCCGCCGGCATGACCTTCTCCGAGGCCGGTCCGGTGCCCGCCCAGGGCCATATCGCCCAGCAGATCTTCTGGTACACCGCTTTTACCGCCGACATGGCCAAGCCCGGCACGCCGGTGGTGAACAAGGACGGCACGCCCAAGTGGCGGATGGCGCCGTCCCCGCACGGCGCCTACTGGGAGGAAGGCATGAAGCTCGGCTACCAGGATGCCGGCGCCTGGACCCTGCTCAAGCACACCGATGCCCAGCGGCGCAAGGCGGCCTGGCTGTACGCCCAGTTCACCGTCTCCAAGACCGTGTCGCTGAAGAAGACGCTGGTCGGACTTACCCCTATCCGCGAGTCTGACATCCAGTCGGAGGCGATGACGGAGGCGGCGCCGCGGCTGGGCGGCCTGGTGGAGTTCTATCGCAGCCCGGCGCGGGTGGCCTGGACGCCGACCGGCACCAACGTTCCGGACTATCCGAAGCTTGCCCAGCTCTGGTGGCAGTCGGTGTCGGAAGCCGTGACCGGTGCGCTCACCCCGCAGCAGGCCATGGACCAGCTGGCCGAGCGGCAGGACCGGGTGCTGGAGCGCCTGGAGCGGGCCAAGGTGCAGCCCAACTGCGGACCCAAGCTGAACAAGCCGCGTGACGCCCAGTACTGGTTCGATCAGCCGGGCGCGCCCAAGCCCAAGCTCGCCAACGAAAAGCCCAAGGGCGAGACGGTGCCCTACGAGCAGCTGCTGCAGGCCTGGCGCGAAGGCCGGGAGCGCTAAACCAGGCTAATCCCAGCCGACGGGCAGCTGCGGCTGCCCGTTTTCGTTGCCTGGCGTCACTGATGCGGTCGGCGCTCCAGGTCGGCCAGGCTGTGACCGGACATTTCCCATTGCCGCACCCAGCCTGGCTTGGCGCCAGTGCCGTCCCAGGTCAGCCGCGGGTCGAACGGATGCTGGTAATGCTGGCTGCCGGGCCGCCGGAAATAGCCGGCTTCCACCGCGCCGCCCGAGAGCAGATCGGCAACGGCTGTTCCCCACTCGTCGGCTAGATTGCGCAGATGGTAGTCGGTGGCTTCCGGGTCGCGCGCCCGGCGCGCTTGGATCTCTTGCGCGATCCGCTGGTGCAGGCTGACCAGATCGCGCAGGGAATAGTTGCTGAGGTCCATCGTCGGTTCTCCCTGAAAACCCCGTAGCTCTAGCGATAAGGGCGTCGCCGGAGGGTGCAAAGGGGCACGCCGCCTGGCGGTTCAGGCGCGCCCGGAAGGTCCGGCTGCCTATCGGCCAAGGCGGTAGCAGCCCCGCGCTTGCGCAGGCCGCCTCCTGCCGGCATGTCGGATTCGGACGGCATGCCGTTGGGGCGAGGACAGATGCGGAACAAGTTTGCGGTGATCGGCCTGGGCGGCTTCGGCAGCACGGTGGCCACGGAACTGCAGCGGCTGGGCAACGAGGTGCTGGGGCTCGATCGCGACGAGGCGCGCGTTAACGCCATCGCCGAGCGGATTTCGCATGCGGTGATCGCCGATGCCCGCGATGAGCGGGTCCTGGAGGAATTCGGCCTGGCGGGTTATGACGCTGTGGTCGTGGCCATCGGCGAGGACCTGGAGTCGAACATCCTCTGTACGCTGGCGCTCAAGCACATGGGCACGCGACAGGTCTGGGTGAAGGCGGTGACACCCAGCCACCATCGCATCCTGGCGCGGCTGGGGGCCGATCGCATCATCAATCCCGAGCAGGAGATCGGCATTCACGTCGCTCAGACCCTGGCCCGCCCGAACGTGCTGGACTACATCAGCTTGGGGGACGGCTATTTCGTCGTCGAGCTCGACCTGCCGGCCAAGCTCGACGGCCAGCGGCTGGCGGAGCTCGCGCTGGCGGAGCGCTACGGCATCCATTACGTCGGGCTCAAGCGCGGCCGGCGGCCGCAGTTCGATCCACCGGAGCAGGTTGTCCTGCGGCAGGGCGATCATCTGCTGCTGGTCGGGCAGCTGCAGCAGCTCCAGCGCTTCGGCCGCAACGTCCTATGAGGCAGTGGCTGCCCGGCTGGCTCGCTGGCCCGCCCGCGCAGCCTCGGGTCGTCGCGCGGCCGCCGGCGCAGGTCCTGAGCCTGCTGTTTCTCGGCCTGATCCTCGCAGGAACGCTGCTGCTGAAGCTGCCGTTTGCGACGACCGCGCCGATTTCCTGGCTGGATGCCCTGTTCACGGCGGCATCGGCCGTTACCGTCACCGGGCTGACCGTGCTCGATCCCGGGACGGCGTTCACCCACTACGGCCACGTCGTGCTGCTGTTGCTGATCCAGCTCGGCGCGCTCGGCATCATCACCTTCGCGACCCTGATCCTGTCGCTGCTGGGACAGCGCCTGGGGCTGCGGCAGCAGCTGCTGCTGCGGGACGACCTCAATCAGACGTCGCTCGGTGATCTGGCGCGGCTGGCACGGCTGATCGCCGCCGTCGTGCTGCTCATGGAAGCGGCGGGCACCCTGCTGCTGGCGTTCCGCTTCGTGCCGCTGCTGGGCTGGAGCGAGGGGCTGTTCCAGGCGCTGTTCCATGCCGTCTCGGCCTTCTGCAACGCCGGCTTCTCCCTGCTGCCGGACGGGTTGTCCGGGCTGGGGGAGGACCCGTTGGTAAGCCTGGCGGTGTCGGCGCTGATCGTGGTCGGCGGCGTCGGCTTCAACGTGCTGGCCGACCTGTGGCAGTGGCGGCGATCCGGTTTCCAGCGGTTGAGCCTGCACAGCCACCTGACCCTAGCCGGCACCGCCATGCTGCTGGGCGCCGGTTTCATCGGCTTCCTGGCCCTAGAGTGGAGCAATCCGGACACCCTGGGCCAGTACGGATCGGTCTTCGACCGGCTGCTGATCGCCTGGCTGCAGGCGGTGACGCCGCGCAGCGCAGGATTCGCGAGCGTCGATACCAGCCGCCTGGAGGACGGCACCACGCTGCTGATGATCGTGCTGATGTTCATCGGTGGTGGCAGTACCTCGGCCGCCGGCGGCATCAAGGTCGCCACCTTCATGGTGCTGATCATCGCCACCGTCGCCTTTGCCCGTGGCCGGCGCGAGCCGGTCGCTTTCGGCCGCAGCATCGAGCCCACCGGGGTTCTGAAGGTCCTGGCGCTGACGTCCGTCAGCATGCTGGTGGTGCTGACCGGTGCCTTCCTGCTGCTCGTCAGCCAGCCGCTGCCTTTCCTCGATCTGCTGTTCGAGGCGGTGTCGGCCGCGGCTACCTGCGGCCTGTCCCGCGGCGCCACCGGGCAACTGGACTCCTTCGGCCGGCTGACACTGATCGTGCTGATGTTCATCGGCCGGATCGGCCCCCTGATCTTCGGCGTGCGGCTGGCAACGGTTGGCGCGACCCGCATCCGCTACCCGTACGGCCGGGTCTATCTGGGCTGATTTTCGCCTCCGCCTTCCCGGCCGCGTACAATTCCCCGCTCGATGTGGGAGGGGAAGCATGCTCGATCCGGATCAGATCAGGGTAGTGGCGCACGAAACCGGTCCGGCGGCAGTGCTGGCCGGAGCCGGGTCGGGCAAGACCCGCTGCACCACCGAGCGGGCGGCACGGCGCCTGACGGAATCCGCTGTGCCCAGCGAAGGGCTGATCCTGCTCACCTTTACCAACAAGGCCGCCGCCGAGATGCGCGAGCGGCTGCGCAAGCGTCTTCCCGAGAGCGTGAAGCTGCCTTGGATCGGGACGTTCCACAGCTTCGGCAACCGCCTGCTGCGCAGTCATGGCCGGCGCATCGGCGTGCCGTCGAACGCCACGCTGATGGATGCCGACGATGCCAGCCGCATGCTGGACGCCTTCCTGGCCGTGCCGTTGCCGGACAAGAGCCGCCGCATCGACGCCCTGCGCCTGTACGAGACGGTCTGCGCCCATGGGCTGGACGTCACTGAAGAGGCGGATGTCGACGCCATCGAAGCGCTCTGCGCCCGGCACGGCTTCAGCGGCCACGCCTGCCGCGGCTTTATCGAGGCGCTGCGGCGTTTCGAGGCCGAGAAGAGGCGGGCGGCAGTGCTGGACTTCGCCGACCTGATCCTGCTCCCGCAGCGCCTGCTGCGCCGCCATCCGTCGCTGCAGGAGACGCTGCGCCAGACCCTGCGCGACGTCACCGTGGACGAGGCGCAGGACACCGACGGCGCCCAGTTCCGGCTGCTGCAGCTGATCACCCCGCTCGACAACACCGTGCTGCTGGTCGGGGACGACGATCAGGCCATTTACGAGTGGCGGCACGCCCGCCCCGAGAACATGCGCGACTTCATCGAGCGCTACGGCGCCACCGTCTACCGGCTGGAGCGTAATTACCGTTCCACGCCGGCCATCGTCAGTGGCGGCGCGGCGCTGGTGCGGCATAACGAGAACCGGCTGGAGAAAAATCCCTATGCGGTGCGCCCGGCCCCGCCGGCCGACACCGTGCGGCTGGTCGAGTACGAGGACGGCGAGGCCATGGCCGACGGCGTTGCCGAACGCATTGCCGCCGCGATTGCTACCGGCACCAGCCCTGCCGACATTGCCGTGCTCTACCGCAAGAACCGGCTGTCGCGCATCGTCGAGACCGCGCTGCTGCGCCAGGGCATTCCGTACCGAATCAAGGCCGGCACCGATCTCCTCAGCTATGCCGAGGTGCGCATGATGCTGGCCGCCGGCCGCATGGCGACCAACCGGCGCGATGTGCGGGCGCTGGCGCGGCTGGCCGATCTGGTGCCGGGGCTGGGCGCCAAGGGAGTAGGGCACATGGTTGCCGCCGGCGACGAGCCGCTGCTGCAGACCGGCCGGCTGTCGGCCAAGGCCGCGCAGGGCGTGCGGGAGCTTGCTGCGGCGCTGGAAGCCCTGTACCGGCGCGGCCCCGGCGAGCTGCTGGAGTGGTGCGAACAGACCCCGCTGTTCCGCGCCTGGCTGCACGGCCGCGCCCGTGCGTCGCTGCAGGCGGCCGGCCGGCCGACCGATCCGCAGGAGGTGCGCCAAGCCCTGCGGCCGGCGCTGGCGCGCATGGGAGCGGTCCAGGCAGCCATGCGCAAGCGGCTGGAGAGCCTGCTGGGCGGCAGCCTCGACGAGCGCTGGGCGACGGCGCTGGAGGTGATCGCCGCCGGCACCGACGAGGCGGAATCGGACGTGCCGAAAGTCACGCTGTGCACCGTGCATGCCTCGAAGGGGCTAGAATGGTCGACCGTCCATCTGTTCGGCTTTTCGGAAGGGCTGATGCCGATGGCGCGGGAAGACGTGGTCGAGAACCTGCCGGAGGAGCGGCGGCTGGCCTATGTGGCGCTGACCCGCGCGCAGAACCAGATCATCCTGCACCATGCCGACCGGCTCGATCTCGGCAACGGCGCCGGCCCCGGCCGTTTCGCCGTATCGCGCTTTCTCCACGAGATCGCCCAAGGCCACAAGGTGGAAACCATCGACCGCCGCCCCGGGGGCGACAAGCCGACCGACCCCGATAGCCGGGCGACGGCGCGGGACTGGATCGCGCAGATGCGCAAGGCCATCAGTTAGGGATTGCGGCCGCGGAATTAACGGCCCGGCGAGGCCGCCCGCGGCCTGTGTTCCCGGCCGTCCCCGCTCACGCCGCGCCTGAGGGAATTGGGCGTTAAAACTGTTTGCGTGGCGGTCCAGTTTGTTTTATCGTCCGAAATCGGTCCGACCGATTTTTTCTATGATTCCTGCCGATTTCGGGGTATTTCGCCTCGCCTTCCTGCAGATTCGAGAGATAACCGGCTTGCGACCAGGCGAGCGGAACCCCGGTATGAGTTCGGCCGTGGATGCCGCTCATAACAGTCCCGGTATCGAGGACGATGGCCGGGAGTTTCTCTGCTATGAGTGAAATGGCCTATATGAAGTCGATTTACGTGGGCAACCTGCCCTTTAGCGCCTCCGAAGACGAAGTCCGCGATCTGTTTGCCGCTTACGGCCAGGTCGAGTCGGTGCGGCTGATGACCGATCGCGAAACCGGTCGGCCGCGTGGTTTCGGATTCGTGAAGATGGCTACCGACGATGCCGATGCCGCGATCAAGGCACTTGACGGTCAGACCTTCGGCGGCCGCAACCTGCGCGTCAACGAGGCCGAGGACCGCAAAGGTCCTGGCGCCGGCGGTCCGCGCCCGGCTCGGCGCTGGTAAGGCGCGGTACGGCGCCCACGAACGCGGGAGCGGCCGTTAGGCCGAACTCCCGCCGAGGCGCGGCCGGTGCCCCGGCCGCGCGCTTTCAGGCCTGCTTTGGTTCCTCCCGGCGCGTTGTAGTCCTGACGCTCGCCCCCCACGTTGATTTCTAGCCGTTTCGCGCAGGCGATCTGTGCCTGACTGGCTCTGTGTCATCCATCCGTCCCGCTGTTGCGCTGCGGAGATCATGTCCGTGCGATGCGGCTGCGTGGCGACGGCGCGGCAGTTTTCCGTGGTGACGAGGCAATGGCCGGAACGAGGCTTGATCAAGGCTTGGTGGCCGCTCTCGAGGAGCTGCCTGCCGGGCAGGCAGCAGCGGCCCAGCGAGCGCTCGCGCAACTGAGCCTGGAACTGGTGCGCTGCCGGCGGCCGGCCGAGGCAGTGGCCGCGTTGTTCGCCGGCCTTGGCCGGCTGCTGCCTCTGTACCGGGCGAGCGCCAGCATCCGGCGGCCTGACGGCTCCCGGCTGCAGTTCGAGGCC
>JAJUFY010000173.1 GCA_029263635.1 Ectothiorhodospiraceae bacterium
ATCCGGGCTGCGCGCCATCCACTCCGCGACCGCCAGGTGAACCCGATCGGGCAGCGCCGCGATGATCTCGCTCGCCAGCCGGCCGTTGATCACCTCATCGGCACCTTCCCTCATCCCTGCTGAGCCTCGCGCACCATGCTGCGGGCCACCACGATCTGCTGGATCTGGGTGGTGCCTTCGTAGATGCGGAACAGGCGCACGTCGCGGTAGAAACGCTCGATGCCGTAATCGGCGATGTAGCCGGCGCCGCCGAAGATCTGCACGGCACGGTCTGCCACACGGCCCACCATCTCGGCGCAGAACAGCTTGCAGCAGGCCGCCTGCATGCTGACGTTCTCGCCTTCGTCCTTGCGCCGGGCGGCGTCCAGCACCATGGTGCGGGCGGCGTATGCCTCGGTCTTGCTGTCGGCGAGCATGGCCTGGATCAGCTGGTGCTCGACGATCGGCTTGCCGAACTGCTTGCGTTCCATGGCGTAGCGCAGGGCGTCTTCAATGAGCCGCTCGGCCACCCCGACGCAGACCGCCGAGATGTGCAGCCGGCCGCGGTCGAGCACCTTCATGGCGGTCTTGAAGCCCTGCCCTTCCTTCAGGCCGATGATGTTCTCGGCCGGCACCCGGCAGTTCTCGAAGATGATGTCGCAGGTGTGGGCGCCATGCTGGCCCATCTTGCGGTCCGGCTTGCCGCGGATCAGACCCGGGGTGTCGCCCTCGACAATGAAGGCGGTGATGCCGCCGGCACCCGTGTTGTTCTGGTCGGTGCGGGCCATCACCGTATACAGCCCGGCCACCGGACCGTTGGTGATGAAGCGCTTGGTGCCGTTCAGGACGTAGTGATCGCCGTCGCGATCGGCACGGGTCTTGAGGGAAGCGGCATCGGAGCCGACGTCCGGCTCGGTCAGGCAGAACGAGCCGATCAGCTCGCCGGTGGCGAGCCGCGGCACATACTTGCGCTTCTGCTCTTCGGTGCCGTCGATCAGGATGCCCTGGGCGCCGATGCCGTTGTTGGTGCCGAAGATCGAGCGGAAGGCCGGCGAGGTCTTGCCGATCTCAAAGGCGACCAGCACCTCTTCCTCCATGGTGAGCCCAAGGCCGCCGTACTCTTCCGGAATGGACAGGCCGAACAGGCCGAGGTCCTTCATCTCCTGCAGGATATCGGCCGGGATCGCATCTTCCTCGGCCACGCGCTCTTCCGCCGGCACCAGGCGCTCGCGCACGAAGCGCGAGATGGTGTCGAGTAGCTGGTTGAGCGTTTCCTGGTCACGAATCATGCTGGGCTCCTGAAAAATCGAAGTTCTAAATCAGACGTGCGCCAGTATGTTGCGCACGTCCGACACCATGGTCCGCAGCCGCGGCCCGAGTTCTTCGTCGAGGCGCTGCTGGCTGAGCAGGAAGGACGGCCCGCCGCAGTTGAAGGCGACCACCGTCGAATCGGGCAGCACCAGCGGCACGCCGACCGAATTCACGTCATGCGACCAGTCGCCCCGAGAGCTGACATAGCCCTGCATCCGGTAATCCTCAACCGCCTTCTCGATTCCTTCCCTGACCCGTTCCCAGTCGTCTTTATGGTGGCGACGCAGGCGGTCGAGCAGATAGCTGCGCTCCTCGTCCGGCACCGCAGCCAGCAGCGCCCGGCCCATGGCGGTGGTCGCCAGCGGGATGCGGGAGCCGACATCCAGCCGCAGCGTCAGCGCGCCCTGGCCCTGGCAGTTTTCGAGGTAGATCATCTGCAGCCGATCGCGGGTACCCAGCGCCACGGCCACGTCGAGGTCCCGGGCCAGCTCCTGCATCAGCGGCCGCGCCACCTGGCGGACCCCGAAGCTGGCGAGGCAGGCATAGCCGAGCGCCAGCACGCCAGCCGCCGGCTGGTACTTGCCGAGCCGTGCGTTGTAGCTCAGATAACCGAGCTCGGTCAGGGTATAGGTAAGGCGGGAGATGGTCGGGCGCGGCAGCCCGGTCCGCTCCGCCAGCTCCTGGTTGCCGAGCATGGTATGCCCGGGCTCGAAGGCCCGCAGAATCTCCAGACCACGGGCCAGCGCCGTGACGAAATTTCGGTTTTTTTCGGTTTTTTTCGCTTCGCTCACGACAGAAATCCTCGGCGACATTACTTTTCTCAGCCGCTAAGTTTGCATCGGAATGTGTCACGGCCTATTCTGTGTGTCAAGTTTTGCGGAATACTGTTCCGCTATGCGAACAAGCAGTTTTTTAGCGGCTTCCGAGAGCATAGATCCTTGCAGAAAAACGCAATCCGCCTCAGGATCGCCAGCCAACGTCGGCCCATGCGGCCAACGGCCGCTTTCGACGCTCGCTGGGACCGCGCCTGATCGCACACGACGCAGTGGAGAGACCTATCATGCTGAACGCCTACATCTACGATGGCCTGCGCTCCCCGTTCGGCCGCCACGCCGGCGCGCTGTCGGGCATCCGTCCCGACGACCTGCTGGCCACGGTGATCCGTGCCCTGGTGGAGCGCAACAGCTTCGACCCCGCCACCATCGAGGACGTGATCGCCGGCTGCACCAACCAGGCCGGTGAAGACGCCCGCAACGTGGCCCGCCACGCCGGTCTGCTGGCCGGCCTGCCGATCGAGACCGCCGGCCTGACCGTCAACCGGCTGTGCGGCAGCGGCCTGGCTGCCGTGGCTCACGCCGCTCAGGCAGTGACCTGCGGCGAGGGCGAGCTGTTCGTCGCCGGCGGCGTCGAGAGCATGAGCCGGGCGCCGTTCGTGATCAGCAAGTCCGAAACCGCCTTCAGCCGCGACGCCAAGCTGTTCGACTCCACCATCGGCGCCCGCTTCCCGAACAAGAAGATCATTGCCCAGTTCGGCAACGACACCATGCCGCAGACCGCGGACAACATCGCCAAGGACTACGGCATCTCCCGCGAGGACAGCGACCGCTTTGCCGCCGCCTCTCAGGCCAAGTACGAGGCCGCCCGTGCCGACGGGTTCTTCCGCGACGAAATCCTGCCCATCGAGGCGCCGCTGGGCCGCAAGCAGACCGTGACCGTCGACGCCGACGAGCATCCGCGCCCCGGCACCACCGTCGAAAAGCTGGCGGGGCTGTCCACCCTGTTCGAGGGCGGCGTGGTCACCGCCGGCAATGCCTCGGGCGTCAACGACGGCGCCGGAGCGCTGCTGATCGGTTCCCTGCAGGCCGGTGAACGGGCCGGCGTCAAGCCGCGCGGCCGCATCCTCGCCACCGCCGTGGCCGGCGTGGAGCCGCGGGTGATGGGCCTCGGCCCCGTCCCTGCTTCGCGCAAGGCGCTGGAGCGGGCCGGCCTGAGCCTGAAGGACATGGATGTCATCGAGATCAACGAAGCCTTCGCCACCCAGGTGCTGGGCTGCCTCAAGCTGCTCGAACTGCCGTTCGACGACCCCCGCGTCAACCCCAACGGTGGCGCCATCGCCGTCGGCCACCCGCTCGGTGCCAGCGGCGCCCGCATCGCGCTGTCGACGCTGCGCCAGCTGGAGCGCACCGGCGGGCGCTACGCGCTGATCAGCATGTGCATTGGTGTCGGCCAGGGTATTGCCGCCGTCATCGAGCGCGTTTAAGCCAGGACCCTAGCGGAGAAACACGATGAGCCAGTTCAAGTGGGACGATCCCCTGCTGCTTGACGACGCCCTGACCGATGACGAGCGCATGGTACGCGACGCCGCGCACGAGTACTGCCGCGGCAAGCTGCTGCCGCGGGTGCTGGAAGCCAACCGCCACGAGCGCTTCGATCGCGAGATCATGAACGAGATGGGCGAGATGGGCTTCCTCGGCTCGACCCTGCCCGAGGAGTACGGCGGCGCCGCCGTCAATCACGTCTGCTACGGCCTGATCGCCCGCGAGGTGGAAGCGGTGGATTCCGGCTATCGCTCGGCCATGAGCGTGCAGTCGTCGCTGGTCATGCATCCGATCTACGAGTACGGCAGCGAGGAGCAGCGGCGCAAGTACCTGCCCAAGCTGGCCACCGGCGAGTGGGTCGGCTGCTTCGGCCTCACCGAGCCCGACCACGGCTCCGATCCGGGCTCCATGGTCACCCGCGCCACCAAGGCCGACGGCGGCTATGTGCTCAACGGCGCCAAGACCTGGATCACCAACGCGCCGATCGCCGACGTGTTCGTGATCTGGGCCAAGCTCGACGGCGTGATCCGCGGCTTCATCCTCGAGAAGGGCATGACGGGCCTCAGCGCTCCCAAGATCGAAGGCAAGTTCTCGCTGCGCGCCTCGATCACCGGCCAGATCTTCATGGAGAACGTGTTCGTCCCGGAAGAGAACCTGCTGCCCAACGTGCAAGGGCTGCGCGGCCCGTTCGGCTGCCTCAACAAGGCCCGCTACGGCATCGCCTGGGGCGCCCTGGGCGCCGCGGAGTTCTGCTGGCATGCCGCTCGCACGTATACTCTCGAACGCAAGCAGTTCGGCCGGCCTCTGGCGGCCAATCAGCTGATCCAGAAGAAGCTCGCCGACATGCAGACCGAAATCACCCTGGGCCTGCATGCCTGCCTGCGACTGGGGCGGTTGATCGACCAGGGTAACTGGGCACCGGAGATGGTGTCGCTGCTCAAGCGCAACAACTGCGGCAAGGCGCTGGAGATCGCCCGCATCGCCCGCGACATGCACGGCGGCAACGGCATCTCCGATGAATATCATGTGATCCGCCATGTCATGAACCTCGAGGCCGTCAACACCTACGAGGGCACCCATGACGTGCATGCGCTGATCCTCGGCCGTGCCCAGACCGGCATCCAGGCGTTCAAGGCCGAGTAACAGCGTCCGAGACGTTAGGAGACTATTCGGATGGCAGAGGAACAGAACAACCAGATCGTCCGCGACTCGATGGAGTACGACGTCGTCGTCGTCGGTGGCGGGCCAGCCGGGCTCGCCGCGGCGATCCGGCTCAAGCAGCTGTCGGCTGAGAAGGGCCAGGACGTGTCGGTCTGCGTGTTGGAGAAGGGTTCCGAGATCGGCGCGCACATCCTCTCTGGCGCGGTCATGGATCCGATCGCGCTGAACGAGCTGATCCCGGACTGGAAGGAAAAGGGCGCTCCCCTGAACCAGCCGGTCACGGAAGACCGTGTTCTGTTCCTCACCGAAAAGAAGGCCTTCAAGTCGCCGGTCCTGCCCGACAACTTCCATAACCAGGGCAACTACATCATCAGCCTGGGCAATGTCGCCCGCTGGCTGGGTGAGCAGGCCGAGGCGCTGGGCGTCGAGATCTACCCCGGCTTCCCGGCCGCCGACATCC
>JAJUFY010000172.1 GCA_029263635.1 Ectothiorhodospiraceae bacterium
CCGCGGCCGCCGCGCTGCTGGCCGGAGCCGTGACCGGACGCAAGGTCTGGGCGACCGGCTGTTCCAATGGCTGCTGGCGGAAGCGCGGGCGGAGGGCTGTGGTCAGCTGCACCTCGATTCCGGTGTGCAGCGGTTCGAGGCCCATCGGTTCTACCTGCGCCAGCGGATGCACATCAGCTCGCACCATTTCGCCATGCCAGTGCCGGCGGCGCAGCCTGCCGACTAGCCGTCAGCGGCGCGTGCCGTCGGCCCGGCCGATTGAATCCCCCTTGGCGTACGCCCATCCCTCTCAGGTCGATGCCATGTACCGAGCGGGCGGTTTCAGGGCCGATGACAGATCTGGATTTGCAGCTGCAGCTGATTCTCGAAGTGGCGATCGCCATGCTGCTCGGCGGCATCGTCGGGGTCGAGCGGGAGCTGGCCGACAAGCCGGCCGGGCTGCGCACCCACATGTTCACCGCCGGTTCCGCAGCCCTGCTGGTGGGCTTGTCGATGGCGCTGGTCGAGCAATTCGCGGCAACCGGCAATGCCGTCGAAGCCGATCCGATCCGGGTCATCCAGGCCATCATCATCGGCATCAGTTTCATTGGCGCCGGGACCATCTTCCGCCGTGATCCGCGCAGCCACGTCGAGGGGCTCACCACCGCCGCCTCGCTGCTGATGTCGGCGGGGCTCGGCGTGGCGGCAGCGCTCCAGCAGTTCCTGGTAGCGGCCGCGGTTGCCGTGCTGGCGCTGATCGTGCTGCGGGCGATGAAATGGCTGGGCGACCGCCTTGCCGGCCGCGCAAAGGAGTAGCGTTTCCTTTCAGCAGCGACAGGCCGGCATTACACTTGCCGCCAATATGATCAGCCTACGCAATCTCTCGCTGTTCCGCGGCAGCCTGCCACTGCTGCAGGGCGCCGAGCTCACCATCCATGCCGGCCAGAAGCTGGGCCTGGTCGGGCCCAACGGCAGCGGCAAGTCCAGCCTGTTCGCCATGCTCCGTGGCCAGCTGGCGCCGGACGCCGGCGAGCTGGAGCTGCCGCCCGGGCTTGCGATCGCGCATGTGGCGCAGGAGACGCCGGCATTGGCGCGCAGCGCGGTCGACTACGTGATCGACGGCGATCTTGAGCTGCGCGCCATCGAGAGCGAGCTGGCGGCGGCCGAGGCCGCCGGCGACGGGCGCCGCATCGCCGAGCTGCATGCCAGGCTCGACAACATCCAGGGCTATACGGCGCCGGTGCGGGTTGCGGAGCTGCTGCACGGGCTCGGTTTCAGCGCCGCCCAGCAGCAACAGCCGGTCAGCAGTTTCTCCGGCGGCTGGCGCATGCGGCTCAACCTTGCCCAGGCGCTGATGTGCCGCTCCGACCTGCTGCTGCTGGACGAGCCGACCAACCACCTGGACCTGGAAGCGGTGCTGTGGCTGGAGCAGTGGCTCAAACGCTACCCCGGCACGCTGCTGCTGATCTCGCACGACCGCGATTTCCTCGACGCCTGCGTGGAAGGCATCGTCCATCTGGATAACCGCAAGCTCACCCTCTACCGCGGCAACTACAGCGCCTTCGAACGGCAGCGGGCGGAGCGGCTGGCCCAGCAGCAGGCGCTGTTCGAGAAGCAGCAGCGCGAAATCGCGCACCTCACCCGCTTCATCGACCGCTTCCGCGCCAAGGCGACCAAGGCCAGGGCCGCGCAGTCGCGGATCAAGGCGCTGGAGCGGATGGAGCGCATCGCTCCGGCGCATGTCGACTCACCGTTCCGCTTCGAATTCGCATCGCCCCCCAAGGCGCCGAACCCGCTGCTGAGCCTCGAACAGGCGGCGCTCGGCTATGGCGGCGGCAGCGTTCTGAGCGACGTGACACTGTCGATCCGGCCCGGCATGCGCATCGGCCTGCTCGGTCCGAACGGTGCCGGCAAATCGACCCTGGTGCGCTGCCTGGCCGGCACGCTGGGCATCTCGGCCGGCCGCATCCAGCGCGGGCAGGGCGTGGCGGCCGGCTATTTCGAGCAGCATCAGCTCGAGCAGCTCGACCTGGAGGCCAGCCCGCTGCTGCACCTGCGGCGGCTCTCGCCGGATAAGCCCGAGCAGGAGCTGCGCGATTTCCTCGGCGGTTTCGGCTTCCACGGCGACCAGGCCCTGGCGCCGGTGGCGCCGTTCTCGGGAGGAGAAAAGGCGCGGCTGGTGCTGGCCCTGATCGTCTGGCAGCGGCCCAACCTGCTGCTGCTGGACGAGCCGACCAATCACCTCGACCTGGAAATGCGCCACGCCCTGACCGTCGCGCTACAGTCTTATGAAGGCGCCATGGTGCTGGTTTCGCACGACCGCCACCTGCTGGCCACCACCACCGATGAGTACTGGCTGGTGGCGGATGGCCGGGTGCAGCCGTTCGACGGCGATCTCGCCGACTACCAGGCCTGGGTCGCCGCCCGCGGCCGGACCGAGGCTGCCGCCGCCGAGCCCAAGGGCGAGCACACCGCCGTGGCCCGCAAGGAGATCCGCCGTCGCGAGGCAGAAAGGCGTGAAGCTGCCCGGCCGCTGCAGCAGCGCGTGCGGACCCTGGACAGGCAGCTCGAGGCCTGTGCTGCCGAGCTGGCGGCACTGGAACAGGAACTTGCCGAGCCGGCCATCTACGAGCCGGCCGAGAAGCAGCGGCTGGCCGCGCTATTGCAGCGGCAGGGCGAGTTGCGCAAGCGGCAGGAGACGCTGGAGACGGAATGGCTGGAGGCGCAGGAGCGGCTGGAATGCCTGCTCGGTGCATCCTGAGTGACCGGCCGACCGCCCGGTCCGGTCGGCAGCAGAGGAAAACATGCGCATACTCAAGCACCTATTCGACAACAATCGTGCCTGGTCCCGGCGGATCCGCGAACGCGATCCCGAGTTCTTCGAGACGCTTTCCAGGCAGCAGGCGCCCGACTATCTCTGGATCGGCTGTTCGGATTCGCGCGTGCCGGCCAACGAGATCGTCGACCTGCTGCCCGGCGAGCTGTTCGTGCATCGCAATGTCGCCAACGTGGTGGTGCCTACCGACATGAACTGCATGTCGGTGCTGCAGTACGCCGTCGAGGTGCTGAAGGTGAAGCACATCATGGTGGTCGGCCACTACGGCTGCGGCGGCGTGCGTTCGGCGCTGCAGCATCGCCAGCTGGGGCTCATCGACAACTGGCTGCGTCACATCAAGGACGTCTACCGCTTGCACGAGCGCGAGCTGCGGGAGATCGAGGACTTCGACGAGCTCACCGATCGCATGTGCGAGCTCAACGTCATCCACCAGGCCCAGCAGGTCTGCCACAGCACCATCGTCCAGAATGCCTGGGCGCGCGGTCAGCCGCTTACCGTACACGGCTGGATCTATAGTCTGCAGAATGGGCATCTGTACGACCTCGACGTCTGCTTCAGCTGTCCCGAGGACGTGGAGCCGATCTATCGGACGACGTCGGGGCCGACTCCCTGAAACCGGCTGCGGGGGGATCTTGACGTGTATCAAGCCGCTTGCGCCGTCGTTGCGCCAAGCTCAGCGCTCGTTCCTGGAGGGCGTCTGAATCGCGCCAGGGCATGGCTTGGAGGAGCGCGTGACGGAAACGACCACGGCCAGGAGAGGCAAAGGCGATCGTAGCCGGCAGGAGAGCGGTGTGCTGCTGGCCCGGCCGGCTGGCCGCCAGCGCGAGGTGAGGTTGTGCCTGCCGGAGTCGCAGCCGGCGCTGGAAGAGCGGTTGCGCGGTCGTGACTTCCGGCAGGCGCCGGCGCTGGTGGCGTCCGTGCCGCGGCCGGGCAGGGCGGCGGCGGTGCTCGCGGTTTGCCTCGCCCTGGAACGTGCCTGCGGCGCCGAGCCTGATCCGAGCCTGGCGCCGCTGCGGCGGCTGCTGCTGTGCGGGGCCTGGATCCATATGCACGCGCGGCACCTCTTCATGTTCCATGTCGCCGAACTGCTCGGCTATGCGAGCCCGCGGGCGTTGCGGCAGGATTATCCGGAAATCATGACGCGCGGGCTGCGGCTCGGCCGGCTGGGTACCCGATTGCAGTGCCTGATTGGCGGCAGCGTCGGCGGCATCGACAATCTCGTTGTCGGCGGCTTCCGCCGACTGCCGGCACCAGCGGCCCTGCAGGCCCTGGCGCCGGAGCTGGAATGGGCGGTGACCGCGGGCCAGGCGGTGATGAACCTGGTCGGCCGGATTCCCTACCTGCGTTTCGAGCGCGATTACCGCTACGCGGTGCTGGACAGCAACCACTACGTCGACTTCGGCGAGCGGCTGTGCGGGGAGTCCGGTCAGGCGCTCGACGACGCCAGTCTCACCGACCAGGCGGCGCCGCCCTGGCTGCATGTCGGGCCGCTGGCGCGGGTGGCTCTCGGCTTGCAGCGGATGCCGCCGGCGGCGCGAAGGCTGGCCGAGGAGGCCGGACTGGACAGGGACTACCGCAGCCCGTTCAAGGCGCTGCGCGCCCGCGCCGTCGAGATTGTCTGCGCCGCCGAGCAGGCGCTTGCCATCATCCGCACTTACAGCCCCCCGGCGGCCGCTGCGGTGCCGGTGCAGCCGCGGGCGGGACAGGGCCGTGGCATCGCGGAGTCGCCGCAGGGGCCCTGGATCTGCCATTGCCGCCTTGCGGCCGACGGCGGCGTGCAGGAGGCCCGGTTCTGGACGCCGCTCGGCATCAACCGTGCCGGCATCGAGCATGACCTGCAGGGCTACCTGTCGCTGCGGGCGGCCATGGATGACGATACCCTGTTGCGGGAGTGCCGCCATCTGATCGGCAGCCACGAGCCCGCGCTGGCACGCAGCCTGACCCTGCTGGACGACGACGCCGGCTAGGGAGAGCCCCGCGCCGGGCCGGAAGCCGGCTTTTTGAAGGGCAGGCCCGCAGGTCTTATATTTGGTGCCAACGGCCGTGCAAGCGCTCGCAATGCCTGCAGCTCTCCCCGGCACGGCCGCCATGGAGACGCCGCCATGCGCTGGTTCCTGCCGCTCGCCGCAACCCTGGTCCTGGCGGGTTGTGCCAGCAACCTGCCCAAGCCCATCCGCCAGGCCCCGGAGCCGGACCTTGCGCTAAGCCAGGTCCTGGAGGCCCCGGAACGCTATGTGGGGCGGCGCGTGCGCTGGGGCGGGACCATCGCCGGGATCGACAACCGCTCCGAACAAACCTGCCTGGAAGTGGTGGCGCGGGAACTGCAGAGCAGCGGCCGGCCGCTCGTGCAGGATCGCAGCGCCGGGCGCTTCCTGGCCTGCACCGAGCAGTTCCTCGATCCGATGATCTATTCCGAAGGTCGGCTGGTGACGGCAGCCGGCACTGTCGGTGGCGCCG
>JAJUFY010000093.1 GCA_029263635.1 Ectothiorhodospiraceae bacterium
CCTTAGCACCGGCATGACCTGCCGGAATCTTCACCTCTCAACCTTGGGGAACGCTCATGCATCTGATCGTTGGACTGGGGCCCATTGGCGGAAACATCGGGGCGCGGCTTGCCGAGCTGGGGCGGCAGGTTTACGGCAATGACTTCAATGCCGACCGCGTCCGCGCATGGTCGGAGGAGACCAAGTCGGCGGCCGGCAGCGACCTGACGGCGGTCGACTGGTCGGCAGTGGAGAGCGTCCACATCGCGGTGCGGTTGGCGGACCAGGTCGTGTCCGTGTTCGAGTCGCTGCAGAAGCACGCCGCGCAGCCGTTGACCGTCTTCGTCCATACCACGCTCGCGCCGGGCGATGCGCGGAGGATCTTCGCCTCGGCGCCTGACACCTGGCGCGCGTTCGAAGCCCCTGTATCGGGCGGCCCCCAAGGCGCACGGCAAGGCTCGATGACCATCTTCCTCGCCGGACCTGCCGCGTCCGATACGGAGGACAAGCTGCTGGCCGACATCTCGGGCCGCGTGTTCCGCATGCAGTCCTACGGCCAGCCGGCGCTGGTGAAGCTCCTCAACAACGCGCTGGCCACCTACAACCTGGCCGCCACTGCCCGGATGATCAACCTGGCGGCGGAGCATGGTGTTCCCGCCAAGGACTTCTTCGAGGTGATCGCCGTATCGACGGGGCGAAGCTGGATGAGCGACAACCTCATCGACGTCCAGTACGACCTGCTGCTCAAGGACCTCGATCTGCTCCGCGGCGAACTCGGCTCGCTCCCCGCCGCCGGACTTGACGAGGGAGTCGAGCAGGCGATCCTCCAGGCGCGTGCGCAGCTGGGGGCTGATTCCGCGGGCAGATGAGCCGGCAGGAGCCGCTTGCGTCTTTCGTGTCGTCAGCCCCATAGCAGGCAAGGCCCGGGCGTTTCGGAGGTGGCCGTGAAAGCGGTTCTGCGCATACTGCCGCGCCTCGCCGTCAGTCTGCTGCCGGCGCTGGCCCCGCTCCAGGCCTCTACCGTGCCGGCGGATTTCAGCCCGGCCGCGGCGGATGTCGCCCAGCCCAAGGATCTGCCTGCGGTCGGCAAGTGGATGCTGGATCCGGATCTGACGCCGGCGCATTGGCTCGGCGAGATCCATGAGGGCAAGCCGCTGCGCGAGCCGATCAACATCATCGTCATCGACCGCGCCGCCGATTCGGCGGAGGCGGCGCGGCAGCGGCTATTGCAGGCTAGTGCCGCCGCCGGCTACCCGCCCCGGGAAGGGCATTCGGCGGGCTACTTCGGCTACATCGGCGATGCCCTGCACCGGGAACTGCCCGGCGGCCGGCATCGCGCCCTGTCCGACCGCCCGTTCGAGATCGACAACAACCACGGCAGGCTGTTCGGCCCTTACCGGCACCGGGATGGCTATATCTTCATCGGCGCCTTCAGCCGCGAGAAGGTCGAGCCGTTCGAGCACATCAAGCACCGGTTCGTCTCCTTCAACCGCGCCCGCGACGACTACGCCGACCGCATGGACCGGCACACCGATTTCGCCCGCAGCGGCTGGGTCGAACTGGACAACACCCTGATCGGCTCGGCCCCGGCCCACACCGGCGATCACGATGGCATCGCGGTGCTGCTGGTCACGGAGCCCTGAGATGCTGGTGGAAGGGACGCGCCTCGAGCGGCTGCTGGTCCACGGCGAGCTGATCTCGGCGATCCTGCTGGCGATCGCCACCGTGGGTACCGCGTGGTGCGCCTATCAGTCGGCAGTCTGGAGCGGCATCCAGGCTTTCCGGATCGCGGAATCGAACCGCCTCAGCCGAGAGGCGACCATGCTGCACTTGGCGGCCAATCAGCAGGCCATGCTGGATATCTCGGTTTTCCTGAGCTATCTGGATGCCCGCGCCAGCGGCCGCTGGGAGTTGGCGGAGACGTACCGCCGCCGATTCCGGCCGGAGCTGGAAAACGCCATCGGCGAGTGGCTGGGCGAGCCGGAGGAGCAAGGCCGGCCGCTAGCGCCGGGCCTGCCCGAGTTCGATTCGCAGCTGAAGCAGCAGGCCGAGGCCGCAGCCGCGCAATCCAACAGGCTTCTGAAAGACGCCCACCACGCCAACCACATTGCCGACACCTACCTGCTGGCGACGGTGATGCTCGCTTCGGTGCTGTTCTTCGCGGGCGTTGCTACCAAGTTCAAGCATGCCGACGTCCGGTTCTTCCTGCTGTTCCTGGGCGTCCTCAACCTGGTAGGCGCGATCGCCGGCGTGATCCTGCTGCCGAAAGTGTTCGAGTGAGGGGCTGCCTCGCTGTTCATCGTGGCGGCCTTGGCCATCCTGGCGCCCCGCTCGCGGAATATCGATGCGACACGCCGCAGCGCCGCCCGGCCGTTGAAGTTCACGGGGGTTGGCAGCAAGCCGCTCGGTGATCGCAGCCGTCGGGCTGGGAGTGCTCAACGGGCGTCCGAGGGCGCCGCGAGAACCGGTGCATCGCCAGGCGCGCCGCTTCTGTCTGCCGGCCCGTAATCCCGGACGACATGGGCGACGCGAAGCCGGTAGTCTTTGAAGATCGACTGTCTGCCCTCGATCTGCGCGGCGCGGTGGGCCTCGTTGTTCCGCCACTGCTTCACAGCCTCTTCATCGCGCCAGAACGAGAGCGACAGGAGCTTGCCGGGCTGCGAAAGGCTCTCGAAACGTTCGATGGAGAGGAAGCCGTCCACCTGTTCAAGCTGCGCCCGCAATTCTGCCGCCCAGTCCAGGTAGGCCTGCCGGCGATCGGGATGGGGAATCACCTCAAAGATCACTGCGATCATCGGACGCTCTCTTCCTTGTGTTCAAGCGGTGTCGGCCGGCCGCCTGCTGGCGTATGGCGCACACATTGGTCATGCTGACGCCTCTCGTGAGGCGGTTACAGGGATTGTAGAAGACAATCGGCTCCACTTGATTCGACAGGGATCGAAGCATGGCTGAAGGACCGAACATCGCCCGGATCGCGGCCCTCATCGGCGACAACACGCGGGCAGAGGTGCTGTCTGCGCTCATGAGCGGTTGCGCTCTGACGGCGACCGAGCTGGCCGACATGGCGGGCGTCACCAGGCAGACCATCAGCTCCCATCTTGGCAAGCTGCTTGAGGCTGGACTGATCGGGGTGGAGCAGCAGGGCCGGCATCGGTACTTCCGCCTGGCAGGCCACGACGTTGCGCATCTGCTTGAATCCATGATGGGTCTCGTTGCCAAGGCGGCGCCCGCGCCGCCGCTGTTCGGGCCGCGTGATCCCGCGCTGCGCAAGGCGCGGGTCTGCTACGACCATCTTGCCGGCGAGCTCGGCGTGCTGGCTTATGACGGGATGCTACGCCTCGGTGTGCTCCACCGGGGCGACGGCGGGCTTCGGCTCACAGAGCAGGGGCGGGCCTGGTTCGCGCGCATCGGCGTGGACACACGGCAGGCCGCTGCACGAGCTCGCTCGTTTTGCCGGGAATGCCTGGACTGGAGCGAGCGTCGCCACCACCTCGCAGGATCTCTCGGAGCCGCGCTGTTGGAGCGGATTCTGGAAATGGGCTGGGCGCGGCGCGAGCGCGGCTCCCGTGCGGTGGTGTTCACGGCGGAGGGGGAGGCGTCCCTGCGGGCACTGTTTCAGGGGCCTGGCGTACAGGCGCCGAAAGCGAAGGCCGCTCAGCCTGCGGTCGGAGAGGAAAAGGCGGAAGCCCCGCAGACCACCCCGGCCGCCACGCCGCTGCCCTCGTCATCGGCCTGACGGCCACCGCAGCGCGGGGCGGTATTGCGCGCCGGCGGCTTGGCTACGGCGCCGGTGCTCCCTGCTGCGACATCTCGTGGAAGTGCCGTCTGATTTCTTGACGCAGCTCGGGCGTGTCCCGCTCCTGGTGGACAGCCACAGCGTGCTGCACCGCGGCTTCCAGCAATTCGGCGTCGTCATCGGCTGCGATCGCCACCGTGCAGCGGCTCTGGCTGGGCATTTCCCGACAATCCATGAACTTGCGTGCCATGGGCTGACCTCCTCTATGGCGGACGGAACGCTCTGTCATGCTCCGTCGGCCGTTAGATGGCGGCACAGCGGGGGAAGTAAAGGCCGTTGTTAGCGTTGCTTTCGACTTCAGCACCAAGGTCTTGTCGAACTTGGCGTGCCACAAATCGGCGGCGCCGGTGTCATGCGGTCACGATTCGAACAGCTTCCGCTCGCGCCATCCTCCCCAGCAGTAATAGGCGGTTGCAAACAGGGCACTGAGCAGCAGGCTGGCGCCCATCCCCAGCGCGATTCCGGCCTCGGCAAACAGCGAGGTGGCGAGATAGGTCAGCGGGACGCGCAGCAGCCACAGGGAGATGATGTTCAGGACCAGCACCTGGAACATCGCGCCGGCGCCGCGCACCACGCCGTTCAGGATGAAGTTCAGCCCGATGAAGGGGTAGAAGAGGGCGATCGTCCGCAGATAGGACTCGCCGAAGGCGACGCTGTCCGCCTCCTGGATGAACAGCCTGACCAGCGGCCCGGCAAAGGCGAACAGGATGCCGGCGATGGCAAGCATCACGCCCAGGTTGTAGACCAGGCCCGCCCTGGTGATCTGGGCAACGCGACGCCAGTTCTGGCTGCCGATGTTCTGGGCCGCCATCGCATTGACGGCCACGCCCAGCGCTATGCCCGGCAGCAGGATGATGTTGTCCAGGCGCTGGGCGGCGCCGAAGCCGGCGACCACATCCTCGCCGAAGGTGTTGACGATGGAAAGGACGGCAGTGATGCCGGCATGGATGACGATCATCTGGAATCCGGAGGGAATGCCGAGCCGCAGGATCGTCCTGGCCTGCGAAAGCCGCGGCAGCTGCAGCCGGAAGGAATGCCGGCCGAACTTGCGGTTCAGCCAGAGCAGGCTGTACAGGAAGGCTGCGGCCTGCGCCAGCACCGTGGCCGAGGCCGCTCCCGCCAGGCCCATGCCGAGCCCGCTGATCAGCAGCGGGGTGAGCACGGCATTTACCCCGCTCGCCACCAGCACGAAATGCAGCTGGGTCTTGCTGTCGCCGAAGGCACGCAGCACGGTGCCGATGAAGTTGTAGCCCACCAGAAACAGGACGCCGAGGAAGACGATCCGGAGATAGTCGGCGGCGATTCCCAGGATCGCTTCCGGGGCATTGAGCAGCAGCAGGAGCGGGGCGACGTAGATGTAGCCCAGCGCGGCGGTCAGCAGCGACAGGAGCAGCAGGATGACGATGAAGGCGCTGAGATAGGCGTGGATCTGGCCTTTCTCGCCGCGCCCTTTCAGCTGCGCGAAGATGGTCAGGGTGGCGTTGTTCATGCCGATGACGAACGCCAGTACGACGTTGGTGACCGTCGTGCCTATCGTCACGGCGCCGAACGCGGCGCTGTCCAGCAGGTTGCCTACCCAGAGGCTGCTGATCAGCGGCATCAGCAGCTGCAGGAAATTCGCCAGCAGGATCGGCAGCGCGAAGCGGTACAGCTGCCGGTAGACCGGGCCTTGCGTAAAGTCTGTGGTCACGATGCGTCTTGCAGTAGCGAGGGTTATTGTTGCCGGCTCCGGCCTGTGCCGGGCGGAGCATAGCGGAGCGCAGGGTCTATTTTCGCCTTTTATCGTTGAAACGTGTAGGATAGATGTTGCCTATCGCTAGCAGGAATCAGCTGCGGTCGCAGTGTTCTTTAGCGGTTCCCAGCATCGCATCCGGTCCAGGATGCGCTTTGATCGAGGGGGCCTCATGCCTGGTTACGAGACTCGTAAGGTCGAGGTGCGCATCGGCGACGATACGTTCCGCCTCAAGGCCTTACGGGACCATCAGCAGTTTTCCGATCCTCATGGCCATGCCGAGCGGGCCGGCATCTCGTCGGCAACCTGGCCGCACTTCGGCCAGCTGTGGCCGGCCAGCTGGGCGCTCGCCGAGGCGGTGCAGCGCGCCGACATCGACGGCCTGCGCATCCTTGAAGTCGGTTGCGGCCTGGGCCTGCCCAGCCTGGTGCTGCAGCGGCGCGGTGCCGATATCACCGCCAGCGACCACCACCCGCTGGTCGAGCGTTTCCTCGATTACAACGCCGCACTGAACCGGCTGCCGCCGCTCAGCTACGTCGAGCTGCCCTGGGAAGAGCCGGCGCCGGAGCTGGGCCGCTTCGACCTGATCATCGGCAGCGACGTGCTCTACGAGCGCGGCCATGCCGATCTGCTGGCGCAGCTGGTCGCGCGCCACGCCCGCCAGCGCGCCGAGATGCTGATCAGCTGTCCCGCACGGGGCTACCGGGGCAGGCTCGGCCGTGCGCTGCGGGCGCAGGGCTTTCGGCTGACCGAGAAACCGCGGCCTTTCGAGGAAGGCGAACAGCCGCCTTACCGCGGCCGGTTGCTGCGCTTCGTGCGCACCTGCTGAGCAGGCGCCGGTAGCCGCTCGGCGCGTGGCGAACCACCGAAATCCGCTGTCAGGAGATCCTGTTGTTTACCGATCTGTACGACGACATCTATGGCTACGATTACGGCTACGATCCGGAGTCCAGGCTGGATGTGCCGTTTGTGCCGACCAGCGAGAAGCTGGTCGAGACCATGCTGAAGATGGGCGGCGTTAACGAGAACGACCTGCTCTACGACCTGGGTTGCGGCGACGGCCGTATCGTCGTGGCTGCCGCCAGGGACTGCGGCGCCCGCGCCGTCGGGGTCGACCTCAACCCGCAGCGGCTGATGGAGGCGCGCGAGCACGCCGAATGGGCAGGTGTCAGCCCGCTGGTGGCATTCATCGAGGACGATCTGCTGTGCGTCGACTTCAGCAAGGCGACGGTGGTCACCCTGTATCTGTTGCAGACGATCAACATGGAACTGCGGCCGCGCCTGCTCAGCGAGCTGCAGCCGGGGACGCGGATCCTCTCCCACGCTTTCGACATGGCGGACTGGAAGGCCGACCAGCATGTCACGGTCGAGGGCGCCAATCTGTTTCTGTGGATCGTTCCGGCCGACATCGCGGGCACCTGGTTGTGGCGGACGCGCGATGGGCAGGAGTACCGGCTGGTGATCCGGCAGAAGTTCCAGCAGGTCTACGGCCAGGTCTGGATCGACGACAGGCCGGCCGAGCTCAAGGCCGCCCGGCTCAGGGGCACACGCCTGCGGCTGACGATCCAGAAGGCAGAGGCGGCGGAGGCTCAAGTCTTCACCTGCCACTATCGCGACGGCAAGCTGCTGCCCGAGGCCGGCAGCGTGCAGGCGTCGCCAGGCGTCAGGGTGGCGTAGCAGGCGCATGGCCGGCCGTAGGCTCACCGCGGAAGGTTGCCAGTTGCGCGGCGAAGGCGCGCTCGAAGGCGGGCCGCGCCTCGCCGCGAGCGACATAGGCGGCCAGGTTCGGATACTCCTCCAGCAGCCCTGAGCCGTGCAGCATGCGCAACACCGTGACCATCAGCAGGTCGCCGGCGCTGAAGCCGCCATCGAGCCAGTCGGCCGTGCCTAGGCGGCGGGCAAGCTCCCCCAGCCGTTCCCGGATCCGGCTTTCGACGGTCCGCAGGCGATCCCGGTACCAGATCCGGCCGCGCTCCAGAATGGTGGCCTGATCGCGCTCGAAGATCGGCGGCTCGAGCGTGTTGAGAGCCGCGAACATCCAGGAAATCGCGCGCGCCCGGGCATGGGGGGTGTCCGGCAGCAGCCCCGGATGGCGCTCGGCGATGTGCAGCACGATCGCACCCGATTCGAACAGGACGAGCTCGCCTTCCTCGTAGGTCGGGATCTGCCCGAAGGGATGAAGCGCCAGGTGTTCCGGGCGCTTCATCTCGTCGAACGACACGAGCCGGACGTCGTACGGCTGGTTCACCTCCTCAAGTGCCCAGCGGACGCGCATGTCGCGCGCGAGCCCCCGGCCCCCATCGGGCGACTGGGCGAAGGC